>JACCXR010000163.1 GCA_013696915.1 Euzebyaceae bacterium | reverse complement strand
GCGTCGACAACCCGCACGACGTGCCGCTGCAGATGCTGCAGAACGGCGGGCTGCTGCTCGCGCTGGGGTGGCTCGCGTTCGTGGCGGTCACCGGCTACGCCCTGGTGACCGGCCTCCGCCGTCTCGATGGGGAGCGCCGCCTGGAGCTCGGTGCGTTCGGGGGCGCGTGGCTCGGCTACCTCGTCCAGGCCGTCGTCTCCATCGACGTGCCGCCGCTGGCCCTGCTGCACTTCGTCCTCGCCGGCGCGGTCGTGGCGCTGGGTGTCGCCCCGCCCCTGCGCGAGTTCGCCCTGCCGGGCGCCCCCGCCCTCGTCGTGCCTGCGGAGCGACCGGGCCGCAAGAAGCGCAAGACCGCCAAGCCGCGCGCGGTTCCCCTCGCCCCGGCCAACCCCGGGCTGCTGGCCGGCGTCGCCCTGCTCGCGGTCGCCGCCCTGTGGATCGTCACGACGCCGCTGCGCGCCGACGTCGCCGCCCAGCGCGCCGTCATCGCGGGAGCGAACCGCCTCCCGGACCAGGCCAGGTCCGCGTACACCGAGGCGAGCCGGATCGGGTTCTGGGAGTCGCGGTACCCGGCGCTCGAGGGCGGCTGGCTGGCGCAGACCGGCGACCAAGAGGCCGCCCTCGAGGTGCAGCAGCAGGCCGTCGAGCGCGAGCCGCGCGGTCTCGCCCACACGTTGAACGTCGCCCGCCTCCACAGCCGGCTCGGCGACACCGAAGCGGCGGACGCGTGGTACCGGCGCGTGCTGGAGATCGACCCCACGACGCCGGAGGTGCTCGCGGAGGTCGGCCAGTACCGGCTGGGCCGCGACGACGCCGACGAGGCGGCGCAGGCCCTCGAGCGGGCCGTCGCGCTGCGCGGCGACAACGCCGAGTGGTGGGTGGCTCTCGGCCGGGCGCGGGAGGGCGCCGGGGACGTCGACGGGGCCCGCGACGCCTTCCAGCGGGCGCTGGAGATCAACCCGGACGTCCCCGAGGCGGCCGAGGAGCTCGCCGCCCTCGCCTGAGCCGGGGCGGCTCGGCTAGGCTGGGGGCTTCGCGGTGTCCGGGTGCCCGGGTGGCCGCGCATCCGCCGGACCTGTCGGGGAGCCGTGCAGCGCGACCTCCAGAAGTCCCGCCGGCAGCCCGCCGGCGCCCTCGAGGGGCCTGCCCCCGCGCGCCCTGCGGCCGCGCCGCTGGTGAGCAGGCTCCACCGCCGCGGCTTCCGGCTCCTGCAGGTCGTCGACGCGGTCACGCTGTTCGTGCTGGCGGTCGTGATCGGGCTGGCCCGGTTCGGGCAGCCGTGGCCGACCTACGGCCTGGCGTACACGCTGACCGGCTTCGCGCTCGCGACGGCGATCCACCTCTTCGTCTACTACTTCGGCGGCCTGTACGAGCCCGAGCTCCGGTTGGGCCTGCGCCCCCAGCTGCCGCGGATCGCCGGCCTCACGGTGATCGCGGTGCTGGTCGACGTGCTGGTGGCGTTCGTGACGCAGCGCTATCTGATGCCGACGCTCAACCTGGCCGTGCTCCTCGTGCTCGCGCCGCTGGTGCTGACCGGCAACCGGTGGCTCGCCAGGGCCCGTCGTCTCCGGCGGACCGGCCCCCCACGGGTGCTGCTCGTCGGCGCACCCGACGACGTCAACCTCGCCAGGGCGCACCTGGGCGACGACTCCAGCCGTGCCGTCGTCGTCGGCGAGACCGGCAGCGCCCGCGAGCTGCTGCCGGCCGTCGAGCACAGCTGTGCCTCGGAGGTGCTGCTGCTGTCCGCCAGGATGCTCGACGAGGTGTACCCGGAGCCGATGACGTCGCTCGAGCGCCGCGGCGTCGGCGTGCTGCAGCGGATCTCCGCGCGCGACACGCTGCTGGGGCTGGCCAGCGTGCGCGAGATCGCCGGCATGCCGTTCGTGCCGCTGCGGACGCACACGCTGCCGGACTCGCGGGCCCGCTTCAAGCGCTACCTCGAGCTGCTCGGCCTGCTGGCGGTGTCGCCGGCGATCCTGGTCCTGCTGGCCCTGACCGCGTTCTACGTCCGGGCGGTGGCGGGCACGCCGCTGCTGTTCTGGCAGGAACGCGTCGGCCGGGACGGCCAGACCTTCCGGATGGTCAAGTTCCGGACGATGAAGCCGGAGGCCGAGGAGGGGGTCGGGCCGATCCTCGCGAAGGTCGGCGACCCGAGGATCATCCCGGCCTGCCAGTGGCTGCGGGGGACGCGCCTGGACGAGCTGCCGCAGGTGTGGAACGTCCTGCGGGGGGAGATGTCGATCGTGGGCCCCAGGCCGGAGCGCCCGGAGCTGACCGCCCAGTACGAGGCGCTGATCCCGGGGTACTCCCGCCGCCACGAGATCCCGCCGGGCATCACCGGCCTCGCCCAGATCCACGGGCGCTACCACACCGACCCCGAGTACAAGCTCGGCCACGACCTGCAGTACCTCGTGAACTGGTCGCCGGTGCTCGACCTGCAGATCCTGCTGCGCACGGTCTGGGTGGTGCTCGCCCGGCGCGTCTGACCCGCTAGTTTTGGTTCGCGCCTCGCGTCCGACCTTCGAAGGCTAGGCGCAGCATTTGGCGTCTACCCTTCGACGGTGAGCGCGGGACGGGTCCGGCGGCGCCGCTGTCGGCTCCCATTCGGGCTTCGCCTCCGACCCTCGAAGGCTAGGGTTAGGCGCTGCTGCGCTGTGTCCGCTTGAACCGCTGGTGGATGCGCGCGCGGGTCGCGTCAATCGAGCTGGTGTCGCGTCCGAACACCTTGATGTCGTCGATCAGCGCGTCGAGAGGTGCTGGACGTCCTCGGGGGACGTGGGCTTGGCCGTGCTCTGCGTGCGGGCCGGGACGGCGCTCGACGTCCTCTCACTACCTGCTGCGGCCACTTCCTCCACCCCCTGCTGAACTGATCGGCGCGGCTGGTGCTGACCTTGATCGTACCCAGCGGCAGAAGTGCTACCGCCGCGTGCTGACGCTCACCGACGCCCTCGCGTCGTCCGGCGCCGCCGTCACCTAGGCTTGGGCGGGCTTGGGCGATCGAGTCAGGGCCCGCACGGGTCCGTGAGCGCCAGGCGAGGGGAGACGCGGTATGTCCAAGACGGTCGTGTTCGGCTTCGTGGGTGCGGTCGCAATGATCGTCGTCTTCGTGCTGCTCGGGATCTTCACCGACGCCAGCTTCTCGGGGATCGCCGGGATCATCGCCGCGGTGGCCTTCGGTGCCGCGATGCTCGGGCTGATGTCGCTGCTGCTGACCCTGGT
>JACCXR010000142.1 GCA_013696915.1 Euzebyaceae bacterium | reverse complement strand
GGCCAGGCGACCCCGAACGCGGTCGCAGGGGCGAGCGCCAGGACGTGCGCCGCCTCCGCGATCCAGACGCCCGCGCCGGCGGCGCGCGCCCCCGGTGGACCGACCCAGACGGCCACCGGCACGCGGCTGGCGTCGATGGCCGCCACGATCGCCTCGCCGGTCACACCCAGCCCGCCCGGCGTGTCCAGCCGCACGACCAGGACCTCGCTGCCCTCGGCGTTGGCCTTGCGGATCGCCCCGATCAGGAAGCCCTGCGTCGTGCGGTCGATGACGCCGGTGATCTCCACGACGTCGACCGTCGGGCCGGCCGGCTGTGCGGCGACAGAGGAGGACAGCAGTCCCGCCACCAGCCCAGCGAGGAGGAGCAGGGCGCCGAGCCGGGGCACGCGCACGCGCCGCGCCGCAGGAGTGCGAGGAGTCATCGAGGTGATTGTAGGGCGCCCCGACGGTCCGCCGGCTTGACGCGGGCCCGGCGACGGTATGAGTGGGAGGTCGCGCCCGAGGCGACAACCGAGCCCACCGGAAGGGGTCGCGTCCCGTGGATCCGTCCAACCTCCTTGACCCGCGCCTGCTGATCGTCACCGGTAAGGGCGGGGTCGGGAAGTCGACCGTCGCGGCGGCCTTGGCCGTCGCCGGCGCCCGGACCGGCCGCCGCACGTGCCTGGTCGAGGTCGAGGGCCGCCAGACGTTCTCGCGCCTGTTCGACACCTCGGCCTGGGACTTCACCGAGCGCGAGTTCCGGCCGGGGATATTCGGCCTCTCCATCGACCCCGAGGCCTCGCTGGTGGAGTACCTCGACATGTTCTACGGCGCCCGGCGGCTGTCGAAGCTCGTCGTCGGCTCCACGGCCGTCGAGTTCGCCACCACGGCGGCCCCCGGCATCAAGGACGTCCTGCTGATCGGCAAGGTCAAGGAGATGGAACGCCGCCGCGACGGCGACGGCCGGTTCCACTACGACCTCGTCGTCGTCGACGCGCCGCCGACCGGCCGGATCGTGAACTTCCTCCGCGCGCCGGACGCGACCACCGAGATGGTGAACGTCGGGCCGATCCGCTCGCAGGCCCAGTCGCTGGTCGACATGCTCCTCGACGGGCGCCGAACCCATCTGCAGCTCGTGACGCTGCTCGAGGAGATGCCGGTCCAGGAGACGGTCGACAGCGTCGCCGCGCTGCGCGGCCTCGGGGTCACACTGGGCCCGGTCGTGGTGAACCGCGTGCTGACGGAGCGCTTCGACGCCGAGGGACGCAAAGCGCTCACCGACGACCTGGAGCCCGCCGAGCTGGCCGCGTTGCTCACGGACGCCGGCCTGGACGTCGGCGAGGACGCCGCCGCGGCGCTTGGACAGCTCGGGTACTCCCACCTGTCGCGTCTGGGCCTTCAGGAGCGCATGCGGGACGAGTTGCGCCGGCGCGTCACGCTGCCGACGATCGAGCTGCCGTACGTGTACGGGGCGGAGTTCGGCGCCGACGCCGTGGGCGTGCTCGCGCGGAAGTTCGAGGAGGCGGTCACTTGACGCGTCGCACCGCGGACGTCCTCGCCGCCGCGCGCAAGCACGACCTCGCCGCCGCCGTCGCCACGAAGCACGTGATCGTCTGCACCGGCGCCGGGGGGGTCGGCAAGACGACGGCGGCCGCCGCCCTGGCCCTGGCCGCCGCCCGGCAGGGGCGCCGCACGATCGTCCTCACCATCGACCCCGCCAGGCGCCTGGCCCAGTCGCTGGGACTGAGGTCCCTCGACAACACGCCGCGGCCGGTCAAGGCCGTCCCCGGCCTCGACGCGATGATGCTCGACATGAAGCGGACGTTCGACGAGGTGATCGACCGGCACGCGTCGGACCGCCGGCGAGCCGAGGCGATCAAGTCGAACCGCTTCTACCGCCAGCTGTCGAACTCCCTCGCCGGGACGCAGGAGTACATGGCGATGGAGAAGCTCTACGACCTCCACGCCGGCGGCGCGTACGACTGCATCGTGATCGACACGCCGCCGACCCGGAACGCGCTGGACTTCCTCGACGCGCCGAAGCGCCTGACCGACTTCCTGGAGGGACGGTTCCTGAAGATGTTCCTGAGCCCCGGCCTGGCGGCCGGGCGAACCGTCGGGCGCGTCGCCGCGTTCGGAACCGGGATCTTCATGAAGGCGGCCTCGCGGATCACGGGCGCCGGCGTGCTCGGCGACCTCGCCGAGTTCTTCCAGTCGATGGAGGGGATGTACGAGGGCTTCAAGAACCGCGCCCAGTCCGTCTACAGGCTGTTGCAGAGCCACGACTCGGCGTTCGTGGTGGTCGCGAGCCCGGAGACCCCAGCGCTGCGGGAGGCCCGCTACTTCCTGCAGCGGCTGGCGCAGGACGGGATGCCGACCGCCGGCCTGGTCGTGAACCGGACCACCCCGCCGGCGCCCGAGGCGCTGGCGCACCTGACGCGCCCGCGGGCCGAGGCGGCGGCGCGCCGCCTCGCCGACGGCGGCCCCGAGCACCGCGCGGCAGCGGCCTTGCTCGAGCTCCACGCCGACCGGGTCGACGTCCACCGCCGCGAGCAGCGGGCGGTCATCGCCGCGCTCCACAATGTCAACCCCCGCGCCCTGATCGAAGTCCCCCTCATGGGCAGCGACGTCCACGACATCGCGGGACTCGACGCTATCGAGGCATACCTCGTGGCCAGCGAGCCCAGCCGGTCGGCGCCGTAACCGCACAGCCGCCCGAGCCCTACTCCACGTCGGCCTTCCAGCTGAGCCACCCCGCCACAGCAAGTGCCACCGCAGACGGGTAGTGCCAGGTGAATCCCCAACTGATCACCGCCACGGCCGCTGCCGCGGCGGCCGCGCCGACGACCCAGAACCCCCGACGCTGGGTAACCGCAAACGCCGCGGCGGCGGCAAGGAGGACCGTCGACCTCCAATTCCATGGATGCCCAAAGGGAAGTTTGTCGCCGCGTTGGCGCCTTCCTATGATCCCGCGGTAGGAGACGCCCGGCCTTCCCCGCTTTCCGCCGGGCACCCGATCCGCATGGCCACGCGCCTCGACGCTCCGCGAGACCGCCTGGGCGCTCCCAGCGCCTGGGCGCGCCTCGCCGTGGCGCTGGTGCTGGTGCCGACGCTCGTCGCTGGCGCCGGGCTGCTTTTCGGCGCCGGACTGGCGCCCGCCGCCAGCGTCTTGTCCGACGCCGTCACGACCGTCGACCGGAACCTGCTCGACTTCCCGCCGCTCGGCGACATCGTGCGCGAACCCGACG
>JACCXR010000133.1 GCA_013696915.1 Euzebyaceae bacterium | reverse complement strand
GGCCGGTAGACCGCGCCCGCCGGCGCTGCCTCCGGGGCCGCCGGCGCCCCCGCCTCGACGGCCTCGGGCACCGGGCCGAGCACGTCGGCGTCCACCGCGGAGAAGAACTCGGCGGCGGTGCGCTTCGCCACGCCGGCCAGGACGCGCTGCCCGACGCCGCCGATCATCCCGCCGACGACCGCGTCGGCGTCGTAGTGCACCGCCGTGCCGCCGTCCGGGGTGTCCGACAGCGTCACGCGCGCGGTCGCGTCGACCGTGCCGGGCCCGCCCTGCCCGGACGCCTTGAGGGTGTAGGCGTCGGGCGGCACCTGATCGACCAGGGCGACCCTGCCGGTGTAGACGCCCTTGATGGACGCCACGCCGGCGGCGACCGTCAGCCGGTAGGCGTCGGGTCCGGTGGACTCGAGCATGTGGCAGCCCGGCAGCGTGCGCGCGAGCACGGCCGGGTCCTGGAGCGCCTCCCAGACCCGCGACCGCGGCGCCTGCAGGGTGACGGTTCCCTCGACCCTCATGACGCGGCCTCCTCGGCGTGCTCCCGCCGCAGCCGGAACAGGTCGTCCGGCGACAGCGGCATGCGCATGATCGGATAGCCCTCGGCGTCCTCGATCGCCGCCGCGATCGCCGCCGCGCCGGGGATGACGCCCGCCTCCCCGGCCCCCTTGATGCCGAGCGGGTTCAACGGCGACGGGGTCTGCAGGTGCGCAGTCTCGATGCGCGGAACCTCGGTGGCGTAGGGCATGAGGAAGTCCATGAACGACGCGTTCAGCAGCTGGCCGTGCTCGTCGTACGCCATGCGCTCGTACAGCGCGCCGGCGACGCCCTGCGCAACCCCGCCGTGGATCTGCCCCTCGACGATCCGCGGGTTGATGAGGTTGCCGCAGTCGTGGACGACGGCGTAGCGCAGCACCTTCACCTCGGCGGTGTCGGGGTCGACCTCGACGATCACGGCGTGCATGCCGTTCGCGAACGTCGACCGGATCGGCGAGTAGTAGTCGCGGCTCTCCAGGCCGGGCGCCTCGCCCCGCGGGATGGGCGGCTCGTCCGGATCCGCCGGCGCGGCGAACTGCGTCGCGGCCTTCGCCTCCTCGGAGAAGGAGTAGCGCAGCGGGTTGGAGAGCACCGCGACCTGGCGGAGCGGGATCGCGTCGGCGGGGCTGCCCTTCACGCGCACGACGCCGTCGACGATCTCCATGTCGTCCGGGTTGGCCTCGAGTGCGTCCGCGGCCACCTTGACCGCCTTGGCGCGCACCGACCGGGCCGCGAGCGCGATCGCGTTGCCGCTCATGACCGCCGCCCGGGACGCGAACGTGCCGACGGCGTAGCCGAAGCGGCGGGTGTCCCCCGTCGTGACGTGCACGTCGGCCATGGGCACGCCGAGCTCGGTCGCAACGATCTGGGCGAACACGGTCTCGTGCCCCTGCCCCTGGGTGGACAGGCCGGTCGAGACCATCACGCGGCCGTTCGTCTCGACGTGGACGTGCCCGCCCTCGTAGGGCCCGACGCCGGTCCCCTCGACGTAGCAGCCGAGACCGATGCCCAGCCGCCGCCCCTCCGCGGCGGCCGCCGCGCGCACGGCGGTGAAGCCGTCCCAGTCGATCAGCTCCTTGAGCATCCGCAGGGACTCCGGGAAGTCGCCGGAGTCGTAGATCGCCGGGCGGCCGTCCTGGAAGATCAGGCCGAGGTCGTAGGGCATCTCGTCCGGCAGGACGAAGTTGCGGGCCCGGACCTCGGTGCGGTCGAGGCCGAGGTGGGCGGCGATGCGGTCGACGGTGCGCTCCATCGCGAACACGCCCTGCGGCCGGCCGGCGCCGCGGTAGGGCGTCACGGCGACGGTGTTCGTGTAGAGGCTCGAGAACTCGACGCGGTAGGCGGGCAGCCGGTACGGGCCCGGGAGCTGCGTCGAGGTGATGATCGGCACGATGATCCCGTACGGGGTGTACGCGCCGTGGTCGTGGAGGAAGGTGACGTCGAGGCCGAGGATCCGGCCCTCGTCGTCGAAGCCCACCGAGACGTGCTGCTCCTGGGCGCGCTCGTGGTTCGCGGCGACGAAGTGCTCGCGCCGGTCCTCGGTCCACTTGACCTCGCGGCCGAGCGTGCGCGCCGCCCACGGAACCAGGATCTCCTCGGGCCACGGGTGCATGATCTTCACGCCGAAGCCGCCGCCGACGTCGGGGGCGATCACCTCGACCTTGGCGTCGGCGAGTTCGAGGATCGCCGCGATCGCCGCCCGCACGCCGGTGGGGGTCTGGGTCGACGAGTACACCCGCAGGCTGTCGTCCTGGGCGTCCCAGCGGGCGTAGACGCCGCGGCCCTCCAGCGGCGTGGAGGCGCTGCGCTCGATGTCGAGGCGGAAGTCGAGCCGGTGCGGGGCGGCGGCGATCGCCGCGGGCGCGTCGCCGACCTGTTGGACCATGTGGGCGCCCCGGTTGCCGGGGACGTCGGCGTGGACCAGCGTCCGGGCGGCCTCGGACTGCTCGAGACCGACCACGGGCGCGAGCGGCTCGTAGGTCACGGCGACGCGCTCGGCGGCGTCCTCGGCCCGGTAGCGGTCCGTGGCGACGACCATGACGACGGCCTCGCCGACGTGGTTGATCTCGTCGCGGGCGAGGGCGTACTGGGTCCGGGGGTGCGTGAGCGCGGGGTGCGGGATCAGCAGCGGCAGCGGCTGCGCGACGCGCTCGGGGAGGTCCTCGAAGGTGTAGACGGCCAGAAGCCCGTCGACGTTGAGCGCGCCGGTCACGTCGACGTCGAGGACGCGGGCGTGGGCGTGGGGACTGCGGACGAACGCGGCCGCCGCGGCCGACCGCCCGAGGTCGTCGACGTAGCGGCCCTCGCCCCGCAGCAGCCGCGGGTCCTCGCGCCGTTCGACGGGCTGCCCGAAGAGCTGCGTCGTCACGGTCGCGGCTCCCCGGCGCCGTCGGTCATGAGCGCGGCGGCGCGGTGGACGGACGCGACGATGTTCTGGTAGCCGGTGCAGCGGCAGAGGTTGCCCGAGATGCCCTCGACCACCTCGTCCTCGGTCGGCGACGGGTTCTCGGCGAGCAGCGCCGTGACGGTCATCAGGAAGCCGGGGGTGCAGAACCCGCACTGCAGGCCGTGGCACTCCTGGAAGGCGCGCTGGACGGCATTGAGCTCCCCGCCGGGCCCCGCCAGCCCTTCGACGGTCGTGATCTCGTGCCCCCGGGCGCTGACGGCGAACATCAGGCAGGAGCGCACCGGCTGCCCGTCGAGGAGCACGGTGCAGCAGCCGCAGACGCCGTGCTCGCAGCCGACGTGCGTGCCGGTGAGGCCGATGTCGTGGCGCAGGGCGTCGGACAGTAGGCGCCGGGCGGGCACGCTCACGGGGTGGGGGACGCCGTTGACGGTGAGGGTCAGGTCGTGGAGGTGCTCGGCGCTCATGCGGCCCCACGCTCGGCCGGCGCGTGCGCGCTGCGGGCGGCGGCCTGGCGCACGGCCCGTTCGGTGAGCACACCGGCGAGGTGGCGCCGGTAGGCCGCCGACGCGTGCAGGTCGGCCTCGGGGTCGACGTGCGCCATGACCTTCTCGCGGGCGGCGGCCAGGTCGGCGCGTGCGGGGGGCACGCCGGCGAGGACGTCGGTGAGGTCGACGACCAGCGGCGTCGGCGTGACCGAGATGGTCCCGACGCGCGCGCTCGCGATCTCGCCGCCGGCGTCGAGGTCGACGAGCGCCGCGATCCCGCACAGGGCGTAGTCGCCGTGGCGGCGGGCGACCTCGGCGAACGCCGTGCCGGTCGAGGCCGGCGTGCGCGGGAAGCCCGCCGACTCCAGCAGCTCGCCGGGCCGCAGACTCGACTCGAGCGGCGCGACGAAGAACTTTCCGGCGGTGAGGTCGCGGCGGGTGACGCGGCCGGCGGCGGCGCTCGCCAGCCTGACGGTGCCGCCGAGCACGGCGAGCACCGCGGTCATCTCCCCCGCCGGGTCGGCGTGGGCCAGGGACCCGCAGGTCGTCCCGCGGTTGCGGATGACCGCGTGGGCGACGAGGCGCAGCGCCTGGCGGAGGAGCGGGCAGGCGGCCGCGGCCCCGTCGTCGCGCTCGATGCGGGCGTGGCGCGCGATCGCGCCCACGCGGACCTCGTCGGGGCCGACGTCCACGACGTCGAGCTCGGACACGCCGTTGACGTCGACGAGGTGCGCCGGAGCCGCCAGCCGCATGTTCAGCAGCGGGATGAGGCTCTGGCCGCCGGCGAGCACCTTCGCGTCCTCCCCCAGCTCGGCGAGGACCTCGAGCGTCTCGGCGAGCGTCGCCGGGGCGTGGTAGGTGAACGGCGGCGGCTTCACGGCCGCTCCGGCCCGGCCGCGTGCGGCGCCCTCGGCCGTTCGCCGGAGCGGTACCGCGGCTCCGCGAACGCCCGCACGGCGGCCGCGAAGCACGCCATCGGCGGCGTGACGAGGCCGGCGCCGACCTGGCCGGTGCCCGCCTCGATCCCTGCGATGCCGGTGTTCACGACGGGCACGATGCCAGTGCGGACGACCTTCGTCACGTCGATCCCGGTGGGGGTGCCGCGGAAGTCCAGGATCGGGATCTGGTAGGCGGGGTTCTCGGCGAGCGTGATCTCGTACATCGCCTGGGTGTGGCGCAGCGCGTCGGCGACCTGCCCGCCGATGAACTTCACGATCGCCGGCGCGGCGGCCATCGCGAACCCGCCGATCCCCGCCGTCTCGGTGATCGTCGAGTCGCCGATGTCGGGGTTGGCGTCTTCCGGGCCGAAGCCGCCGAGGTAGAGGCCGTCGGGGACGCCCGCCGGCGCCGTGAACCACCGGTCGCCGGTGCCGGCGGTCTGGATGCCGAACTCCGTCCCGTTGCGCGCCATCGCCACGATCATGGTCGACCCGGGCACGTCGCGCGCGGCGTCGGCGGCGGCCTTGGCCGCGGGCATGACGAGGTTGAGGAAGAAGTGGTCGTTGCCGTTGACGAAACGGACGGCGTCGGCGATGTCGCCGGTGGGCCACTCGCACTCGACGAGGTCGCCGACGATCTCGCGGAGGAACAGCGACGTCCCCGCCCGGTTGCGGTTGTGGCCCTCGTCGCCCATCTGGAGCGCCTGGGCCACCGTGGCGCGGATGTCCATCGGCCCGTGCCGCTCGACGGCGGCGCCCAGCAGCGGCGCGAGGACGCGCTCCATCCAGCGCAGCCGGTCGATGACCTCGGCGCCGTAGGCGCCGTAGCGCAGCACCTTGCCGAGGCCCTCGTTCAGGGTGCAGTAGGACGTGCCGCCGGAGGTGTCGTCGCGCAGCTCGAACAGCGGCATCGACGGGCTGACGACGCCGGCCATCGGTCCGACGGTGCGGTGGTGGTGGCAGGGCGAGAGCGCCAGGTCGCCGCGCTCGGCCATCCGCACCGCTTCGTCCGCGTCCGCCGCGAGCCCCTCGTAGAGCAGCGCACCGATCAGGGCGCCACGCATCGGGCCGGAGGCGTCCGACCACTCCAGCGGCGGGCCGGCGTGGAGGAAGGCGCCGTCCTCCAGACCGAGTGCCGCACGCGCCGTGGTGACGCCGACCAGGTGGGGGCGCGCCGACAGCAGCCGGTCCACGGCGGTGCGGTTGGCGTCCGGCACCCGCGGGTCGGCCGCGATGACCGCGAGCGCTTCGGCGGTGCCCTCCGCCGGGGGGCTCCAGTCGACGGGGGTGACGGCGACGCCCTGGTCGACCAGCGCGGAGGCCAACCGCTCCACGCCTGCGGTGACCACCGCGGGCTCGCCGTCGAGCAGGCCGTCCAGGGTCCCGGTCATCTAGCCGCTCCGGTCGAAGAGTTCGACGGCCTTGCGGGCCGCGGCGGCATTGGACAGGTGGACCGAGGCGCCGGCGTCACGGAACGCCTCGGCCTGCCGGTGCAGTCCCTGCGGGTCGTCCCGCGTGCCGCAGAGCGACACGACGGCGGTGAGGTCGCGGCCGGCGTCCCGCGCGGTGCGCAGCGCGCCGGAGAGGGCCGGGGCGAGCTCCTCAGCGGGGTCCGGGTGGGCGCCGTGGCCGAGGACGACGTCGAGCAGCAGGACGCCGGCGGAGGGGTCGCGCGCCTCGGCGGCGATCCGGTCGAGCCGCAGCCGGTGGTCGATCATCGGGTGCGGGCGACCGCGGGTGAGCGCGTCGTCGCCGAAGTCGATCATGGCGTGGCCGGAGGCGGCGAGGTCGTCGGGCAGCGCCCAGGACGGCTCCAGAGGGATGTTCGACGCGATCGGGCCGAGCTCGGCGGCCGCGATCGTCATCGCCTCGTCGCACAGGGTCCCGCCGGCGAACAGGCCGCGGAGGAAGGGGTAGCGGCCGGTGCGCTCCTCGGGGGCCGGCCACCAGCGCGGCTCGGGGGCGGGCCGCCCGAGCAGCCCCGCGACCTCGGCGGCGGTGGCGGTCAGGTCGCGGCCGCGCGGCCCGACGAACCCGAGCACCACGGGGGTGGCGCACGCCTCGGCGGCCTGCCGGACGCGGTCGGCGACGGCCTCGTCCGGCGGCTTGGAGACGAGCACGATCACCGCGGTGGCCGGGTCGGCGTCGAGCGCCTCGAGGGCCAGGAGCGTCGACGCGCCGCCGACCGCGGCGGACAGGTCGCGGCCGCCGACCCCGAGCACGTGGCGGACCCCGACGTCCGCGGCGTCGAGCAGGCAGCAGAGCTGCTGCGCCCCGGTGCCGGAGGCGGCGACGATGCCCACGGGTCCCGGCCGCACGACGTTGGCGAAACCCAGGCCGACCCCGCCGACCACCGCGGTGCCGCAGTCGGGGCCCATGACGAGCAGCCCGCGGCGCTCGGCCTCGGCCTTCAGCGCGACCTCCTGCTCGACGGGCACGTTGTCGCTGAAGACCATGACGGACAGGCCGGACCGCAGCGCGTCCATCGCCTCCACGAACGCGTGCTCCCCGGGGACGGAGACGAGCGCGAGGGAGGCGTCGCCGCGGCGGGCGGCCGCCCCCAGCGTGCGGGCGGGCGCCGCCTCCCCGAAGCCACCGCCGCCGGCCGGCTTCCGGG
>JACCXR010000128.1 GCA_013696915.1 Euzebyaceae bacterium | reverse complement strand
CCGGCGCGACGACCGAAGACGAGCACGAGCGCGAAGGCGGCCAGGGTGGAGACGGCGACGAACAGTGGCATCCGCAGCCAGCCGTCGGCCGGACGGACGGCGATGGTGGCGGGCAGGGCGAGACCGGGACCGAGGGCGGCGACGGTCACCGGGCGCGCCCCGGCGCGCCCGAGCAGGCCGGCGGTGTCGAGGAGCGCCGCGGCCGCGACCAGGACCACCACGCTCGCGAAGGCCGCCGGGCCCAGCATGAGCGCGGCGCCGGCGATCGCGGCGAGCAGCAGCCGCGCGAGGAGGCCGGTGCCGACGGGAGACAGGCGCGAGCCGAGCGGGCGGTCACCGGGCGGCGGCTCCGCAGCTCCACCGCTGACCGGCGGCAGCAGAGCGAGTTCGGCCCCGTCGGGAACCGGCACGTCCGCCTCCCTGTGGACGGTGTCGCCGTCGACGAGCACGGCGCACAGGCGGAGACGGCTGGTGAAGGGCTCGCCGTAGCGGTCGCGCAGCGCGTCGAGGACCTGGGGGAGCGCCGCGGCGTCGACCGCCACCTCCGCTTCCCCCGCCGCCTCGCGCAGCGCGGCGAACATCCGGACCCTCACCGACATGCTGCGTACCCTACGCGGGTGGACACCCAACGCCGGGCGGTCATCGCCTCGGGCGGCGCCGAGTTGCTCGACGAGCTGCACGCCGACGTGGTCGCCAGCTGGGTGGACCTGCTGCCGGCCAGCGCGACCTGGGAGGCCGACGCCCTGGCGCGCGCCCACCGGGCCAGCCGCGCGGCGCTCGCCGCTCTGCTCGTCGTGTTCGAGCAGGGCGATCTCGACGACCGCAGCTGGGACCGGGTCCGCACCGAGGTCCTGGCCTACGGGAACGCCTCGCCCGAGGAGGCCGAGGAGCTGCTGCGCACCGTGCGGATCGCCGGCGTGGAACGGCTCGTCGACCTCCTCGACGAGGGCCTGCGGATCACCCAACAGGAGCGGTGGGAGCTCCAGCGAGAGGCCTCGGCCTTCGTCCAGGAACTGCTCGGCCGGCGCGAGGAGATCGACGCCGCCGCCTTCGACGCCATGCTCGCCGACCTCGAACGCAGCGGCCCCGACATTCGGTGACGCACGGGAGGGCGGGCCAGCGGCACAGCGACACGGCTGCGGCTGCGAGGGCCGCCGCGTTCGCGCGCCGCCCGCGGGTCAGGGGCATCGCCGCGGATGCTAACGTCGCGGTGTGCGCGGGTCGCAAGGAGGTGGGCGGTGCACCTGCTGGTCCTGTCCGACGCGCCCGGCGGCGCGAAGGCGCTGCTGCCCGCCCTCGAGTTCCTCGACCACACGTTGGCCACGGCGCCGCTGGGTCCCGACTCCCTCAGTGGCGCGCCGGCCGCGGACCTGATCCTGGTCGATGCGACCTCCGATCTCGGCGCCGCGTCGCACAGCTGCCGGGCCGCCGCGGCCGCGGAGCTGGAACGCCCAATCCTGGTGGTGGTCGACGACAGCGGGCTCGCGGCGCTCAAGACCACCTGGGGGTTCGACGACTGGGTCCTGCCGCGAGCCAAGCCGGCCGAGGTGGAGACGAGGATGCGGCTCGTCGTCGACCGGGCGCGCGCGTCCCGCCGCAGCCGGTCCGCGAATGTCGGCGAGCTGTCGATCGACGAGGACACCTACGTCGTCCGCCTGAAGGGCCGTCCCCTCGACCTCACCTACCGCGAGTTCGAGCTGCTGAAGTACCTGGCGGCGAATCCGAGCCGCGTGTTCACCCGCGGCCAGCTCCTGCAGGAGGTCTGGGGCTACGACTACTACGGCGGGACGCGCACCGTGGACGTCCACATCCGGCGACTCCGCGCCAAGCTGGGCCCGGAGCAGGAGCAGCTCATCGGCACGGTCCGCGGCGTGGGCTACAAGCTCGACCCGCACGGTGCCGCGGGCGACGACGCCGGGGAGCGGCGCGGGTGACGCAGCGGTGACGTCCGTACCGTCACCGGCACCGAATGACGCGGCCTCAGGCCGGGCGCAACAGTTCCGTGGGGCTCTCGAGCCCGGCGGGCTCCACCGAGTCCTCGTAGCAGACCTCGCGGGAGACGACCTCGAAGCCCTCCGAGGAGTACAGCGCGACCGCCCCGGTGTTCGCGCAGTCGACGTAGAGGATCGCCTGCCGGCAGCCGCGGCCGTACAGGTGCCGGAGGCCGGCCGCGAGCAGGGACCGTCCCAGCCCCGCGCCCCGCACCGCGGGGTCGACGGCCAGCACGTAGACCTCGCCGACGGGCTCGTGCGCGGGCACCTCGTCGGAGGAGTGGCCGTGCCACTTCGTCCAGTGGAACCCGAGAAGCCGGGTCCCCTGCCAGGCCATCAGAAGACCCTCCGCGTCAAACCAGTCGCGGCTGCGGCGGTCGGCGAACTCGGCCTCGTCCCAGCCGCCGTTCTCGGGGTGTCCCTCGAACGCGGCGTTGTTCACCCGCAGGAACTCGGAGTCGTCGACCCGCTCGCGGTACGGGCGCAGCTCGACCCCCTCGGGGAGCGGCACGTCGGCGTGAAGCGTGTTCATGGGGCGCACCATGAACGCCAGCTCGCGCTGGACCCGCAGCCCGAGCCGGGCCGCGAGGGTTTCGTTCGCGTCCTCCACGCGGTGGACCCACAGGTAGTAGAGGCCTCCCCCGGCCCGCGCCAGGACGTTGCGGGTCTCCTGGAGCAGGGTCGTCGCGACGTCGGAGTCGTAACGGTCGGGGTGGACGACGATCTCGACGGCCATGCGCGGACGCGGTGGCTCCGGGCCGGTCCATGCGTTCCAGCGGGTATGCGCGTAGCCGACGAGCCGGTCCCCTTCGTAGGCCAGGACGCCGACCCAGTTGAGGGCTCCGACCGCCAGATGGGAGTACTTGTGCTCCCCGACGGGGCGATGCCCCTCGATGCGGGTGGCGGCCTCGATCAGCCCGAGGATGTCGTCGAGCACCTCCTGTCCGAGGTGACTCCGCAACTCGATGTGGTGCACGGGCCGAGCGTAGCGGGCATCATGCGCGGCGTGGACGTCGCGCACCGCCTCCGCGGGGAGGGCTACCGCCTCACCCCGCAGCGCCAGCTGATCTGGGACACGCTGCGCCGCGCCAGCCGGCACCTGACCGCCGAGGAGATCCACGACGAGGTCTCCAAGATCGTTCCCGACTTCAACGTCGCGAGCGTGTACCGGACCCTGACGCTCCTGTCCGAGCTGCAGTTGGTGAAGGAGATCCGGCTCGGCGACGGCAAGGGTCACTGGGAGGTCGCGCATCCAGACGACGAGTTCCACCTGCGGTGCCGGATGTGCGGATCGGTGACCCATCACACCGGCGGCCTGGTGGAGCAGATCCGGGTGCACCTGTCGGACGGTCACGGATTCACCACCGAGTCCGTCGACCTCGTCGTCCACGGCATCTGCGCCGACTGCCACGACGGCTCCGCCGCGCACGAGGCCGACCGGTGACTCTGCAAGCGCCGCTCCGAGCGTTCGCAA
>JACCXR010000120.1 GCA_013696915.1 Euzebyaceae bacterium | reverse complement strand
CGGCAGACCGGGCGCGTCCGGCAGACCGGGCGCGTCCGGCGGAGCGGCCGCGTCCCGCGGAGCGGCCCGCGGTGGCCGGCGCGAGCGCGACGAGCGCCCTGGAGAAGCTCGCCACCGAATCCGCCTGCTCGCTGCGGGCGCTGGGCGCCAGCAGCGTGGCCACCAGCCAGACCGCGGCGGCGAGGACGCACAGGAACAGGATCACCGACATCATGGCTGCCGAGCGTAGGCAGCCTCGTCACCGGACCGTGGAGGCAGGACTGGCCGATCGGCCACCGCGCCGTCACGTCGAGCCGGGCCAGTGGGTGCCCCCCTCGGCCCAGTGCTCCTGCTTCCAGATGGCCACCGTTGCCTTGAGCTCGTCGATCCCCGTCCGTGCGGCCTCGAACGCCTCCGTGCGGTGCGCCGCCGAGACCGCGACGACGACCGATGGCTCACCGACCGCGAGCGTACCGACCCGGTGCTCGGCCCACACCGCCAGGGCCTCCGGCCACCGCTGGGCGATCGCGCCGACCAGCGCGTCGAGCTGGTCCTGTGCCCGTTCGGCGTAGGCCTCGTAGACCAGCCCGGAAACGGAGCGGCCCTCGGCGTGGTCGCGCACGGTCCCCGTGAACACGACCGTCGCCCCCGCCCCCGGATCAGCGGTGAACGAATGCGCCGCCTCGACCGACAGCGGTGCGTCGGTCAGGAGCGCGTGCAGGCGGGCGGGCATCTGCCTACCTTTACCATGTCTGGCGAGCCCGTCCGTGCCACCCCGACCCGGAGACCGCATGCCCTCGAAGACCGTCGGCCGAATCAGCCTCGACGAGCGTGACCAGGAGCTGCTCAACGTCATCCAGACGGAGTTCCCGCTGGTCCCGCGACCGTTCGCCGCCCTCGGGGAGCGGATCGGCGAGTCGGAGGCCGCCGTCATGGACCGGTACCGTCGGCTCAAGGACGAGCGGATCATCCGGCAGGTCTCGGCCATCTTCGACACCCGCAAGCTCGGCTACCGGTCATCGCTGGTCGCGACCGCCGTCGACGAGGAGCGCGTCGACGAGGCGGCCGCGGTCATCAGCGCCCACCCCGGCGTGAGCCACAACTACCGTCGCGACCACGAGTTCAACATCTGGTGGACGCTCGCCGTCCCGCCGGAGGAGGACCTCCAGACCCACGTGAACGCCCTCCACCGCCTCTGCCGCGGCAACTCGACGCGCGTGCTCCCGACGTTGAAGCTCTACAAGATCGGCGTCGACCTCGACGTCTCGGACACCCGGTCGATGGCCGCGCAGTCCGTCCTCCCCGCGTACCGGGAGACGCCGCGCACCGCCGCCGACCTCACCGCCGAGGAGATCGGCTACGTGCTCGAGCTCCAGGAGGACCTCACGGTCGAGCCGACGCCGTTCGCTTCGATGGCCGACCGGCTGGGGACCAGCGAGGACGCCCTCGTCAAGGCGGCCCACGGCCTGGTCACCGAGGGGCTCATGCGGCGCTACGCCGCCGTGCTCAACCACCGGCGCGCCGGCTTCGGCGCCAACGCCATGAGCGTGTGGGCCGTGCCCGAGGACCGCACCGACACGTACGGTTACCAGCTCGCCGGGTACGCCGCGGTCAGCCACTGCTACCGCCGGCCCACCTATCCGGACTGGCCGTACGCGCTGTTCGGGATGATCCACGCCACGTCGAAGGAGCGGGTGGAAGAGGCCGTCGCCGACATCCAGCGCACCACCGGCCTCGACGACCACCGGCTGCTGTACTCGACGAAGGAGTACAAGAAGATCCGGGTGCGCTACTTCGACCCCGCGTACGGGCGCTGGGCCGACGAGCACGTCCTTCCGGCGGACCGCCCCTGAAGATGTGAATCGCCGAGGCTCGTCCGAGGCGATTCTCATGATCTCGGTGGTGGCGGTCGCGCAGCGACCGTCATGGGAATGCCGAAACCGATGGGCGTCAGGAGGGCGAGATCGTGGCGCTCTCGAGCACGTCCTCGATCAGGTCCTGGGTGTCCGGGTCGTTCAACACGTTGACGAAGACGGCAGCGATCAGCAGCGCGATCACGAGTCCGAGCACGCCCGTGACGAGGCCGCCGATCGCCAGGCCCCTGCCGCCGTAACCGGGCTCCTTCGACTTCCGGAGGCCGATCACGCCGGTGACGACGGCCGCGATCCCCAGCGGGAAGGCGACCAGGCCGATGATCGGCACCCACGACAGCAGCAGCGCGAGGATGCCGCAGACCAGCGCGGCGACCGCGACACCCGGGGTCCTGCTCCCCTGGGGGCCCGGGGGCTGCTGGTACGGCTGGGGGCCCTGCTGGTACTGGCCGTACTGCTGCGGCGGCTGGTTCCAGCCGCCTTGGTCCTGACCCGGCGGCGGTGCGGGCGGATCGGAGTTCATGGTTCGCCTTTCGGTCGGACGGCGGCCTACCCCGGCTTCAGCCGCGCGCGGAGGATACCCGGCCGCGGGCGCAGGGCGCGGCGGCGCACCGCCAGGCGCCACCACAGGACGGGGACGGCGGAGAGCAGACCGGCCGCGCCGAGCCCCCCCAGGTAGACGTTCCGCCGCCGCGCCCGCGCCCGGCCGAGTGCGACCATCCCGTGATGGGTCGCCGCGAACTCGCGCAGCACGTCGCGGTTGGACCGGATGGGCGCCCAGCCCGCCGCCTGGATCCGGTCCGTCGCCACGACCCACGGGTGCATGAGGTAGTGGAGCGCCCCGGCCGGGAGGTTGGACAGCCCCCAGGGCCAGAGGCGTCGCATGGCCGCGAAGGCGGTGGCCTCCGGGAGCCGGACGGGGCGCCGGCCGAGGAGGGCGCACACCTCGGAGGCTGACAGCCACCCGTCGGACGCCACGTTGTAGGTCCCGGCCAGGCCACCGGTGACCGCCATGCGGCAAGCAGCGGCGAGGTCGTCGACGTGCAGGAACTGCAACGGGGTCTCGTGACCGCGGATCAGCGGCAGCCGCGGCGACTCGAGGTGCCGCACGGCGAACCCGTCCGCGCCCGGCCCGAGCGTCGTCGCCGCGCGCAGGATCGTGACGGTGACCTGCGGATGCGCCGCCGCCCACTCCCGGACGAGGTGCTCGACGAGCATGCGCCGGTAGGCGTGGCCGAAGTCCGGGTTGGCCCGGAGCGGGGCGTCCTCGTCGAGGGGCACGTCGTTGTCCGGATGCGCCCCGTACACCATGGCGCTCGACACCAGGACGAACCGGGAGACGCCGGCGCGGGCTGCGGCCGCGAGCACGTCGCCCGCACCGTGGACGTGCTCGGCGAACGCGGCGTCGTCGTCGCGGGTGAGCATCTCCTCGGACGCGGCGTGCACGACGACGTCGGCGCCGTCGAAGGCGACCGCCAGCTCCGGGGCGCCGCCGGCGGCCGGCACGAAGTCGAGCTTGCCCACGGGCATGTCGGGCTCGACGACGTCCACGCCGATGATCCGCTCGACCGACCGGTCCGCGTCGAGCTCGGCGAGCAGCGCGCGACCGACGAAGCCGCCGGCACCTGTCACCGCCACCGTCACCATCGACGCCTCCTGTTCGCAGCATCGGTCACGCCGCCACGTCTAGCATGGCACCATGTCCGACCCCTTCTCCGGTTCGCCGTTCGGCGGCTTCGACCCGCAGATGTTCGAGAACGTGCCGCTGTTCCGTGAGCTGGCCCGGGTGATGTCGTGGGCCGGCGGGCCGGTGAACTGGGACCTGGCCACGCAGACGGCGACCGCCATAGCCGCCCGGTCCGGGGACACCGCCGAGACCGAACGGGCCACCGCCGAGCTTCAGCAGGCGGTCGACGTGGCCGAGCTCTGGCTGGACCAGGTCACGGCGCTGCCCGCGGTCGACGGGCCGGTCCGGGCGTACAGCAAGCAGGAGTGGATGCGGCTCGCGGCGTCGTCGGCGGGGCTCGGCGTCTACGTGGAGCCGGTGGCCGACGGCATGCGCGCCGCGCTCGGGCAGGGGCTGCCGGAGGAGCTCGGCGGGATCGGCGGCGCGATGGGCGGCGCCATGGAGCAGGCGATGCGCTCCATGGGCGCCATGCTCTACGGGGTCCAGATGGGCACCGTCGCCGGCCACCTGGCCGACCAGCTGCTCGGGACCTACGACCTGGGCCTGCCCACGCTGGACCCGAGGAGTGTCGGCACGGTCGGAACCACGGCCCAGAGGTTCGCCGACGACTACGACTTCGATCAGGCCGAGTTCCGTTTCTGGCTGGCTCTCCGCGAGGTCGCTCACCGGCGGATGTTCGCCGGGGTGCCCTGGCTGCGCGCCCACGTCGCCGCGCTGATCTCCTCGTTCGCCAGCGAGGCGGACTTCGACCCCTCCACGCTGATGGACCAGCTCGGTGGGATGGGTCTCGGCCCGGAGGCGCTGCAGGACCCCGCCTCGCTCCAGGAGGCGATGGCGCGGCCGGAGGCCTTCGCCTTGGAGCCCACGACCGCCCAGCGCGCGACGCTCGCGCGCCTCCAGGCCCTCGTGGCCTTCGTGGAGGCCTACAGCGACACCGTGGTCCGCGCCGCCGCGGCCGGCAAGCTGACCGCCCTGCCGCGGATCGAGGAGGCCGCCCGCCGGCGGCGGGCCGAGAAGGGCCCCGGCGAGCAGTTCCTCGCCCAGCTCATCGGTCTCGACCTCAAGCCGGGCGACTTCCGCCTCGGGGCGAGCTTCTGCGAGGCGGTGGTCGCGGCCCGGGGCCAGGAGGGGCTCGACCGCGTGTGGCAGTCGGCGGACCGGCTGCCGACCCAGGCCGAGCTCGCCGATCCGAGCCGGTGGCTGGTGCGCATGGCCGCGCTCGAGATCGAAGCGGGCATCGAGGCTGACCTCGGCGGCTTCGACGAAGAGCCGTAGGCCCGGTCCGTTTGCAGGACTCCAAAACTTCTCTCATGCTGAGGTTGAGGGTCACCCTGTGTCCCCAGAGGTGACCCCACACCTGGCGTCCGGCAAGCGCACGAGTAGGCACGGGCTCGAAGCAACCGCCAAATCCACAAGTCGTGGCCTCGTTTCCGCAGGCCAGAGGCCTGAAATGCATTCCGCCCCCGCCGGTTGTCAACAGTGGCGACGGCTGCGCAGAGAGTTTTCGCAGGAGTTCACAGGCCTTTCCACAGGGTGTGGATACTCGTTGTGCACGGGCGGTTGACGATGCGGGCCGGCGGCGCCTATGGTCCGCGCTCAAGCGGCCCTCGGCGACCACCGGGCCCGTCTCCCAAGGGGAAGGGGAGGCGGAATCGGGACCTCACCGGGGGCCGTTTGCCGTCCCGGGCCGCGTGTGTGGACCGCGGCTCGCGTACCCGTGGGCCGGCCAAGTAGCCTCCGCCACCGACCCCCGGACGGCGGCGAAAGAGAAGCGATGGCGGACACGTTGCGGCACCTACTCGAGCTGGCGCTGGACCCCGCCGCGGCGCCCGCAGCGATCGCCGGGGCGCCGCTGCCCCACTCCATGCGCGCGGCGGTCGTCCGCCGGGCCGACGCCGAGATGTTCCGTGACCGGCCCTCCGAGGAGAAGGACCCGCGCGAGTCGCTCCACGTGGAGGAGGTCCCCATCCCGCCGCTGGGGCCGAACGAGGTGCTGATCGCCCCGATGGCGTCGGCGCTCAATTTCAACACGGTCTGGACGTCGATCTTCGAGCCGGTCCCCACGCACCGCTTCCTCGAGCGCTTCGCCGCCGAGTCCGCGGCCGGCGCCCGCCACGACCTCGACCACCACGTCGTCGGCTCCGACGCCGCCGGGGTGGTCGTGCGGGTCGGACCCGGGGTGACCCGCTGGCGCCCCGGTGACCGGGTGACGGTGCACTGCAACTACGTCGACGTCGAGGGCCCGCACGGTCACGACGACTCGATGATCGACGACCGCCAGCGGATCTGGGGCTTCGAGACGAACTTCGGAGCGCTGGCCGAGCTCAGCATGGTGAAGGCGAACCAGCTGATGCCGATGCCGACCCACCTGTCGTGGGAGGAGGCCGCCTGCCTGTCGCTGACGCTCGCGACGAGCTATCGGATGCTCGTCGGCCGCAACGCCGCCCGCATGAAGCAGGGTGACATCGTCCTCGTCTGGGGCGCCACGGGCGGGCTTGGCGGCTTCGCCGTGCAGCTCGTCCGCAACGGCGGCGGCATCCCGGTCTGCGTGGTGTCGTCCGAGGAGAAGGTCGCGCTCCTGCGCTCCCTCGGCGTCGACCTGGTGATCGACCGGGCCGCCGAGGGCTATGAGTTCTGGGCCGACGGCGAGCAGCAGCCCTCGGAGTGGCGCCGCTTCGGGTCCAGGATCCGCGAGCTCACCGGCGGGGAGGATCCCGACATCGTGTTCGAGCACCCGGGCCGCCAGACCTTCGGCGCCAGTGTGTTCGTGGTGCGGCGCGGCGGCACGGTGGTGACCTGCGCCTCGACCTCCGGGTACATGCACAGCTACGACAACCGCTACCTGTGGATGAACCTCAAACGGGTCGTCGGGTCGCATTTCGCGAACTACCGTGAGGCGTGGGAGGCGAACCGGCTCGTGGACCGCGGCATGATCCATCCCATCCTCACGCGCACCTACGCCCTCGACGCCGTCGCGGACGCCGCATGGGCGATGCACACCAACGCCCACACCGGCAAGCTGGGTGTCCTCGTGAACGCCTCGGAGGAGGGCCAGGGCGTCCGGGACCCCGACAAGCGCGCCCGCTTCTCCGACGATCTCCGCGCCTGGTCCCGCCTGCGGTAGCTCCCCGCGGACCGCGGTCGGCCGCCGCCGGCGGGGGGGGGTCGCTGCGGCCGGGTCAGTGCGGCGGGTCACTGCCGTGGGGCGCGGCGGGGTCACTCCGGCAGGGGCTCGAGGCAGGGGTCGTCCAGCGCGGCGGCGCCGGTGCGGGGATCGACCGCCGCCCCGCCCGAGCCCGTGGCGACCGTGGCCCGCCACTGCGGGTCCACCGTCCAGGACTGGCCGTCCCAGATCGCCGGCGCGCCGGTGGCGTACAGCACCGCGGTGACCGGCCCGGACGCGCCGCAGCGCTCGAGCACCGCCGCGGCCGCGGCGGCGAGGTCCACAGGCTCGAGCGCGTCCTCGGGCAGCGGCGGCACGGCCTCCAGCGCCTCACCGCCGACGGCGGTCAGGCCGAGACCGCCGAGGGTCGGCCGCTGCTGGCTCGTCGACCCCGGCTCCATCCGGAGGGTCAGGAACCGGTCGGCGTCGGCCGCCAGATAGGTGAGCCGGGCGCTCGCCCAGGCGCCGTCCGGCGCGAGCTCCACGGCGGCGTCCGCGAGGCGCGGATCCTCCTGCCACTCCGCGGCGGTCATCCCGCCGAGTCTGGAGAGCTCCGCCAGCGTCGCCGGGAAGTCGGTCCTGGGCCGACCACGGGGGTCGTCCGGGGCGGCAGCCGGGACGGTCTCGGAACCCGCGGGGCTCGCGTCGCCCGCGGGCTGGCACCCCCCGGCCAGCAACGCGGCGACCGCCGCGCCAGCGGCGATCACCCTGCCCCGTGCCGTCGCCGCCATCGCGGGCGAGTGTAGGGCTCGGCGTCCCCCGGGTCCCGCCGGCCGACCGGCGCGCTACGGCTCGGGGTGACCGTCCTCCCCGCTCGCGGCGGGAACGAGCAGGCAGAACAGCGGGCAACCTCCGGGCCTTTCGAGGGTGAGGCGTCCACCCTCGGCCTCCACCAGGGAACGGGCCAGCGGCAGGCCGCGCCCGGCCGCCGTCGCGCTGTGCCCGGCGAGCAGTTCCGTCGCCTGCTCGGGCGCGACGCCCCGGCCCTCGTCGGCCACGCACAGCCGCACCCAGCCGAGGTCGCGGCCTGCGCCCGCTGAGACGTGAATCGCCGAGGCTCGTCCGAGGCGATTCTCATGACCTCGGTGGTGGCGGTCGCGCAGCGACCGCCATGAGGATGCGGACACCGCCTGGACGGTGACCGTGATCGTCCCGGCGCCGTGCTCCAGGGCGTTGTCGAGCAGCACCTGGAGGCACTGTCCCAGGGCGGCCGCCCTGGCGCGGACCGGCGGCACCGGGGCGGCCTGGACGACGACACGCCGGCCCTGGGCGCGGGCGAGGGCCTGCCAGGCGTCGATGCGCGTGGCCGCGAGTTCGCCGAGGTCAAGCAGCTCGTCGCCGGCGGGCGGCTCGGCCAGTGCGAGCAGTTCTCCGATCGTCGCCTCGAGCCGGTCGGCCTCGACGGTCGCCGCCCGGACGAGCTGCGCGTCCGCGCCGGCCGCCTCGAGCGCCTCGAGGTCCAGGCGCAGGGCGGTGAGCGGCGTGCGGAGCTGGTGGGACGCATCCGCGCCGAACGACCGGCTGCGCTCGAGCATCGCACCGAGCCGGGCCGCGGTGACGTCCAGCGCCGCGGCGACGTCGTCGGCCTCGGGGAGGCCGCTGCGCGGCGCGCGGGCGGTGAAGTCGCCGTCCCCCAGCCGGCGCGCGGCGCCCGCCAGCGACTCGAGCGGCTGCGCGAGCCGCCCGGCCTGCCAGAACGCGATCGACGCGGCGACGCCGAGGGCGGTGACGGCGAGGCCCGCGATGGCGAGCAGCGCCTGCTTCGTCTGGTGCGCGAGCACCCGGTCGTCGCGCACCGCCCGGAGGACCTGGGTCGCGCCGCCCGCCCGGACCGGCACGGCGACGGCGAGCACGCCGTCGGCCCAGGCGCGGCCGACCTGCCCGGACAGCGCCCGACGGACGTCGGCGTCGAGGGTCTGCGGCACGGCGGGCGGCGACCCGGTGTCGATGACGACCCCGCGGCCGCCGCGCGCGTCGAGCAGCGTCAGGCGGAGGTCCCTCCCGACGGCGAGGCTCTGGAGCAGGGCCGCCTGCTCGGCCGGCGAGACCGCCTGTTCGTTCAGCAGCACCTGCACCTGTTCCGCCTCCCGCTGGAGGGCGTCGAGCGCCTGCTGGCGCAGCAGACCGCGGACGGCCACGGCGAGTGGCAGCCCGAGCAGAACGATGCCGGTCACGGCCGCCGCCAGCGTCGACAGGAGCAGCCGCCGCCGCATCTAGCGCTCGAACCGCAGCCCCACGCCGCGCACCGTCGTGATGTAGCGCGGCGCGGAGGCGTCGTCGCCGAGCTTGCGGCGCAGCCAGGAGACGTGCATGTCGAGCGTCTTCGTCGATCCGAACCAGTTCGTGTCCCACACCTGTTCCATGATCCGCTCCCGCGACACGACCGTCCCGGCGTGGCGCATCAGCAGGGTCAGCAGGTCAAATTCCTTCGGGGCGAGCTCCAACTGGTCGGGACCCCGCCACGACCGGCGCGCGCCGACATCGACACGCACGTCCTGGACCTGCAGGACCTGCGCCCCCTGCTCCGCCTCCGGTCCCGCACGCCGCAGCAGCGCCCGCAGCCGGGCCAGGAGCTCCGCCAGCCGGAACGGCTTCGTGACGTAGTCGTCGGCGCCCGCGTCGAGGCCGACGACGACGTCCGCCTCGGACGTGCGAGCGGTCAGCATCAGGACCGGGACGTCCGGCGCGACCGACCGCAGCCGCCGGCACACCTCCACGCCGTCGAGATCGGGGAGGCCGAGGTCGAGCACGACCGCGGCCACCCCCTCCGCCGCCCGCGCCAGGGCGTCGCGGCCGGTCGCGACCCGCAGCACGTCGTGGCCGTCGCCCCGCAGGGCGGCCGCCAGTGGCGTGGCGATGCCGTCGTCGTCCTCGACGAGCAGCACCTTGCGCGGCTGCTCGGTGGCGGTCATGCGGGCAACCTTTACGTGAACTTGACGCGGGGCGGGGATCCTCTTGGCACACGCTCCCTACCGTGGCGCGACGAGTCTGCACCACCCATGGGCACCGCCGCTGTACGGCGCGCTGCCAGGAGGCCCCGATGACCGACCGGATCTACGCCCCGCTCGACCACCGCGTCGCCGCAGACCCACTGCCTCCGCCGCCGGCGCCGGTCCCCCTACCGGCG
>JACCXR010000092.1 GCA_013696915.1 Euzebyaceae bacterium | reverse complement strand
CGGCGTGCGCAGCCACCTGGTCGCCGCCTGGTTCGCCGCGCCGCTGCTGATCGCCCGCGGCCGCGGCCTGGTGGTGCTGACCGGCTACGCCGACCCCGACGCCGAGGTCATCGCCGGGCACCTGTTCTACGACCTGGCGATGAGCGCCACCAGCCGGCTGGCCCGGTCCTTGGCCCACGATCTGCGCCCCCACGGCATCTCCGCCGTCGCGATCGCGCCGGGGTTCACTCGCACCGAGGCGATCGTCGCCGCCCTCGGCGCACATCCGCCGGGCAGCGACTCGGTCGAGTTCGCCGGACGCGCGGTGCGGGCCCTGCTCGACGACCCGGCCGTCGACCGCCACGCCGGCCGCACCGTGTCGGTCGCAGACCTCGCCGAGCGGTACGGGTTCACCGACACCGAACCCCGGGCCGCGGAGCCGGCATGAGCCGGCACAAGGCCGCGGAACGCCTGGTGTGGGCGGTCGACACCCTCGCCGTCCAGCCAGGCGATGAGATCCTGGAGATCGGCTGCGGCCACGGCGTGGCCGTCTCGCTGGTGTGCGAGCGGTTGACGGCGGCCACATCACCGCGATCGACCGGTCCCCGAAGATGATCGCGATGGCCAGAAAGCGCAACGCCGACCACATCGACGCGGGGACCGCGTTGTTCCACACGGCGTCGCTGCTCGACGCCGACCTCGGCAGCGAACGGTTCGACACGATCTTCGCCGTCCACGTCCCGGTGTTCGCGCGGGGCGACCCTGCCCGGGAGCTCGGGATCGTGAAGGACCGGCTCGCGCCTGGAGGCAGGTTCCACCTGGTCTACGAACCGCTCGACGCGCACGCGGCGGAGCCGACGGCGAAGGCGCTGTCGGGGATGCTGGAGGACCACGGCTTTGCGATCACCGACGTCCGCGTCGAGGATCTGTCCGCGACGCGGGTGGCGAGCGTCACCGCGGCGAACGAGCGGAGCGACGCGCAGTGAGTCGCAGGCGACTCCTTGGCAACGCTACGGAAGAATCAGGATGACGCAATCGGCCGGAGGCGAGCGCGGCACCGCAACCGCTGACGTGCTGGGGGCGGCCATGAGGGGCGGGGATCTGACGGCGATCGCGGGCCTGCTCGCCGGCGACGTGACGTGGCAGGGCGCCCACGGCGGGGCATGTCACACGCGCGACGAGGTTCTCGCCGTGCTCCGCGAGCAGCGTGACCGAGGCGTGACGGCGACGCCGGTCGATCTGCTGCTCGTCGGCGACCGTCTGCTCCTCCGGGCCGAGCTGTCCTCGGAGGACGGACCTGTCGGGGGTGGCCGGATCCCATGGATCGTCGTGGCCACGCTCGACCCGGCGGGCCGGATCGTCCATCTGCAGGACTACACCGAGATCGCGGCGGCGCGACGCGACCTGACCGTCCGGGCCGATGCCGCGGTGGGCGGAGCGAGCCGGGACCCCGGCCCGCCGGCGACGCGGGTCAGCGGCCTGGTGCCGTTCGTCCACGTCGCGGACGTGGAACGCTCGGTGGCGTTCTACCGGCTGCTCGGCTTCGAGGTTCAGGACACCTACGAGCCGGCAGGTCGGCTGAGCTGGGCGTCGCTGCGGAGCGTTGAGGCAGCGTTGATGCTGGCTCGTCGCGAGGAGCCGCTGGATGCCGCAGCGCAGGCGGTGCTCTTCTACCTGTACACCCGGGATCTGGCCGGTCTGCGCGATCATCTGGTTGCACAGGGCGCTCTGGTCGGCGAGATCCTCGACGGCACGCCCGGACCGCGCGCAGAGATGCGGATCACCGACCCCGACGGCTACTGCCTGATGGTCGCTCAGATCGAAGACTGACCAGCCGGCCCGCGCAGCGAGAGGTGAGGGTGATGGAAGGTGCACGAGGCAGCCGGACGAGTGACGGGTCCCCGCCCGCCCGAAGCGGAAAGGACGCGATGGTCGACGGCGTGCGCGAACGGTTCCGCCGCCTCCACGACGCGGGGCTGTTCGTGATGCCCAACCCGTGGGACGTCGGCTCTGCCCGGCTGCTCGCCTCGCTCGGGTTCCCGGCGCTGGCCACCACCAGCTCGGGACACGCCGCCACCCTGGGACGCGCCGATCAGCACGTCACCCGCGACGAGCTCCTGACGCACG
>JACCXR010000080.1 GCA_013696915.1 Euzebyaceae bacterium | reverse complement strand
GGCCTTGAGGTTGCTCGACCTCGCGCCGTGGGCGACGACGCGCTCGACGCGGTTCCGGCGGAGCGCCTCGTAGGCCGTGAACGCCTCCGCCGTCGTGGGCAGGTCGCGCAGGCACTTGGCGAGCACGACCGCGTCCTCGATCGCTATCGAGGCTCCCTGCCCGGAGGACGGCGAGGTGGCGTGGGCGGCGTCGCCGATCACGACCATCGAGCCGTTGTGCCATGTGGGCACACGCGGCAGGTCATTAGGTCGCCCAGCCGCGCAGCGGACCGGGCGTTGCGTCGGTGATCTCCACCGCGGGCGAGCGGTCCTTCGCGAACAACCCCAGAAGCATGCTGCGCCACTGCTCGGAGGTCGTCGCGGCGAGTTCCTGCTCCGTCGGCTCGTCGCGGCGCGGCGGATTCGCGAACCACCACGTCTCGCCGGAGGGGGCGACCGCCCACCCGAAGAACGCACGCCTGCCGAAGACCATGCAGTACTCCCCCGGCCGGGCGGACGTCGAGACGCCACGGGCGTAGGCGCCGATGTTGAGAACCGGCACGTACCGCGCCGGGGGTGCGGACGGGTCGATGACCCGGCGCGTGCGTGAGCGGATGCCGTCGCAGCCGACCAGCAGGTCGCCCGTGCTCCGGCTGCCGTCCGCGAACGTCGCCGTCACCATCGACGGCCCCGGCTGCGCGTCGACGAGCCGCTTGCCGTACTCGATGCGCACCCCCCGCCGCAGCGCCTCGTCCCGCAGGGCCCGGTGCAGGTCGGCACGTCGGACGGTGTGGCTGACGGTGCCGTCCGGCAGCGTGCCGCCGTTCGGAACCGCCCCCAGGTACCTGCCGGTGCCGCTGTAGAAACGCATCACGGGGGTCGGAAACCCCAGCTGGGCGACCACACGATGCGCGTCGACGGCGCGCAGGGCGTCCATCCCGTTGCTCTGCAGCGTCAAGAAGGCGCCCACGTCCTCCGCGCCACCGGGGTGCGCCTCGTGGATCACCGAGTCGATGCCGGCGCGCTGCAGTGCCATGGCGGCGACCGGCCCGGCCACTCCACCGCCGATGATCATCGCAGTCGTCATGCGTACCCTCCCATTGGTCTTCACCACGCCGGTTCAGACCTCTCGTAAGGCCGAGTATCTCGTTTTAGCGAGCTAATGTCAAGGGAGTTGCCGTAGTGGAGCGCGCCGAAGCAGCGTTGCGCGACCAGGTCGAGCAACGACTGCGCCACCTGATCGCCGACGTCGTGCTGTTCAACCACCTGGTCGCACAGCAGGTGGGACTCAACAGCAGCGACTCGCAGTTCATGACGCTGCTCGAGGTTCACGGACCCCTCACACCCGGCCAACTCGCACGCCTCTCCGGGCTGACCACGGGAACGGTCACCGGTGTCATCGATCGTCTCGAGCATGCTGGCTTCGTCCGCCGCGACCGCGCCGAAGCCGACCGGCGCAAGGTGGTCGTCACCCGCCAGGACGAGGTCATCGCCGAACGGCTCGCTCCGTTGTACGGCGGGCACGCCGAGCATCTGCACGCCGTCCTGCAGCGCCGCAGCCCTGAAGAACTCCGGGTCATCGCCGACTTCCTCACCGATCTGACCCGCCCGGGGCAGTGACGGCCCCCCGGGACGAGCCAGCTTCCCGGCGGCTGGCCGGAGCGCGAGTCCAGCCCCCGGACCGCACACGGCGGCTAGCCGCCGGGCATGAGCTCGGGCAGCCGGTCGAACCAGCCGAGCACCGCGCGCTCGTAGGCGAGCCCGAAGTCCAGGGTCGCCATCGCGTAACCGTCGGCGCCGCCGCTGGCCTCGGCGAGAGAGCGCTGCTGCTCGTAACCCGCCAGCCGCTGCTCGTGCGCCGCGCGGTGCGCGGAGAGGAACGCCGCGAGTCGTTCCGGCGGCAGGTGGCGGCCGAAGCTGACGGTCAGCAGCAGCGGGAAGCGGATCGTCTCGGAGCCGGGCTCGCGGTCGATCCACTCGGCGAACGCGGCCCGTCCGGCGGCGGTGATGGCGTACGGCTGGCGGTCGCGGCGCCCGCGCTCCCCCGCCTCGACCAGGCCTGCGTCCGCCATGGACGCCAGTTCCCGGTACACCTGGCTGCGGGTCAGCGACCAGAAGTCCCCGATCACCGTCTCCGCGGTGGCCGCGAGGTCCCAGCCGGACATGGGGCCGTGGTGGAGGAAGCCGAGCAGGGACGCCGCCGTGGCGTTGAGCGCGCTCGTCACCCGTCCGCCTCATGGATCGCCGACGGCTTGACATTCCACTGTGCCAGGTTCATCCTGCAGCACCATAGCAACATGCCACATAGGAGGGTCAGCGATGGAGTGGTCCCCGGGGCAGCGATGAGCGCCGCGTCGCGCCGGCTCGCCGGCATTCTCTTGATTCTCATCCCGACCGTCGCCTTCGGCGGCACGAGCCTCCTCACGCTGCTGATCAACGACCCGCGGTACACCGAGAACGCGCTGCGGCAGGATCTGTGGCGGGCGGGCCATGCCCACGCCGGCGTCCTGCTGATCCTCGCGCTGGTGACGTTGCGCTACGTCGACGAGGCGACCCTGTCGGAACGCATGAAGCACGTCGTCCGCCACGCGATTCCGGCGGCGGCCATCCTGCTGCCGGCGGCGTTCTTCCTCTCGGTGCTCTCGCCGGGTGCCACGGAGCCGAACGCGCTCATCAACCTCGCCTACGTCGGCTTCGCCGTCCTGTCGGTCGGGCTGCTCGCCCTCGGTGTCGGGCTGCTGCGCAACCGCCCCTGAGCACACCGTGGAGGAGCGCGTGACCGACGGCAGCGGCACCGCCAACGGGCGGCGCAGAGGCATGACCAACCAGCGCACCGGGGCGACGAGCGCACCGCGATCCTCGGGTTCCTCCAGCGGCAGCGGGACCTGGTGGCGTGGAAGGCGACCGGCGCCTCGGACGAGGTCCTCCGCGCCGTGTCGACGCCCACCGGAGGAGATCATGCACGGTCTCGTCCGGCACCTCGAACACGTCGAGCGCTCGTGGATCAGGGACGACTTCGCGGGTCAGGAGGACGTCACCTACGAGTGGCCGAACAGGATCCAGACGGGGATCTGCATGTCCCCGCCGGGCATCACGATGTCGCAGCTCCTCGACGCCTACGCCGCGGAGTGCGCGCGTTGCGACCTCGTCATCTACAACGCCGCCTCGCTCGACGAGGTCTCGACCCGCGGCGGCTTCTCGTTGCGCTGGATTCTGCTGCACCTCATCGAGAAGACGTCCCGCCACCTCGGCCACATGGACGTGCTGCGCGAGCATGCGGACGGCCAGGTCGGCGAGGAACCGGGGGCTGAGGGCCTGGCCGACCCAATACACGACGCCCCCCGGCCGGAAAGCCGGGGGCCGTCAGAGCGGGCGGCGGGGACCCGCGGGAGCTCCGGGGGTGGTCTTGACAGCGAGGTTACGAGGCCTCGGAATCCGCCGCTGCCGTGCACGTCGCGTCGCCGGTGCGCACTTGGCGGGCGAGCCACGCCGGGTACCTCTTCCTGATCCTGCCTGCCCCGAGGCCGGGGCGGCGGGTCACGCCCAGCTGGTCGAGCTCCACCAGTTCGTCGGGCCGCGCTTCCTGGTCACGGTGCACGGCCGCCTGGGCGCCGGCGTCGCAGTGGACTCCGCGCTGCGCGAGACGGAGGCGACCCGCCAGCGGGCCACGGGTGGTGGTGAGCCGTCGACCACCGCGGTCCGGCGCGGGTGCGGCTCGATTCCCGGCGTGGACTCTGCCATCCTCATGCTCGGCGCCCGTAGCTCAGTGGACAGAGCGGACGGCTTCTATCCGTCTGGTCGAGGGTTCGAATCCTTCCGGGCGCGCGTGTAAGCTTG
>JACCXR010000062.1 GCA_013696915.1 Euzebyaceae bacterium | reverse complement strand
GCATCCGACCGCGAACGCACCGCCGGCGGCGGCGCGGACCTGCACCTGGCCGTCGCGATCGCCGGGCCGGACAGGCTCGGACTGGTGGAGCTGGTCCGCGCTCTGAGGGGCGAGCCCACGGCCGGGCGCGCGGACGGGCCGCTGCCGGCGCACGCCGCGGATCTGCTCACCCGCGAGCTGCTCCCTCCAGCCGGCGCCATCGGGGAGTCCGGCACGCCGTTCGCCGAGGGTCTGCGCCGTCTGGGCAGCTAGACGCATCCCGGTGGGTCGCGACGTTCGGTCCTTGCCGTGCGCAGCGGACTCGCCGATGATCCGCCCACGAGCAGTCAGCGCGGAGGAGGGGCCATGGGCCTGGGCGGATCGGGACGAGGCGGCGGCCGGCAGCGCACGATCGTGGTGCTCGGCGTTCTGCTGGCGCTGCTGGCGGCCGCGTGCGGCGGCGAGGACGACGGCGGGGGAGCGGTCGAGGAGACCGGACAGGCGACGGGCGAGGGCACCGGGGCGGCTGCCGGCGACGAGCCGATCCAGGTCTTCGGCGCGTACGCCACGGAGATCGAGGAGCCGTGGGACGGCGTCATCCACCGAGCCCTGGAAGCGGAGGCCGCGGAGGGTCGCATCACCTACGACTTCACCGACGCGATCGGCTACTCGGGCGACATGGAGCGGGTGCTGCGCGAGGTCGCCGAGCAGGAGCAGCCCGACGTCATCTTCGGCGATGCCTTCGGCAACGAGGAGGCCGTCCGGCGGGTCGCCGCCGAGTATCCCGACGTCGCGTTCGTCTTCGGCTCGGGCGGCGGTCCGGCGGAGCCGAACGTGTCGGTGTTCGACAACTGGATCCACGAGCCCGCCTACCTGTCGGGGATGCTCGCCGGCGGGCTGACGGAGTCGGGGGTCTTAGGGGTCGTCGGCGGGTTCCCCGTCCCGGAGGTCAACCGCATCACGAACGCCTTCATCAAGGGCGCCCAGGAGACCAACCCTGAGGTCGAGGTGAAGGTCACGTTCATCAACAGCTGGTTCGACCCGGCGGCGGCCAAGGAGGCGGCGCTCGCCCAGGTCGACGCGGGCGCCGACGTGCTGTTCGCCGAGCGCTTCGGCGTCATCGAGGCCGCCGAGGAGAACGGGCTGCTCGCCTTCGGCAACATGAGCGACCAGACTGAGCTCGCGCCGGAGCACGTCGTCAGCGGCCCCACCTGGAACATGACCCCCACGGTGCAGTACGTGATCGACCAGGTCGCGGCCGGGTCCTACACCGCCCAGGACCTCAAGGACTTCAGCATGGTCGGCAAGGGCGGGGCGGACCTGGCACCGATCAACACCGGGGTGACGGGCGGCATCCCCGACGAGCTCGTCGCGCAGGTCGAGGCGCGCGAGGAGGAGATCCGCTCCGGGCTGTTCCGCGTCGACATCGACGAGCAGCAGCCGGCGGGCTCGGTCGTCGTCGAAGAGTGACCCGCCCCCGGGCGGACCCGCCGGCGGGGACGGCGCATGCGATCGAGGCCCGCGGGATCGTCAAGCGGTACGGCGACCTGCTCGCCAACGACCACGTCGACCTGACGGTGGCGCGCGGCGACATCCACGCCCTGCTCGGCGAGAACGGCGCCGGCAAGACCACCCTGATGCGGGTGCTCTACGGGCTCGCCGTCGCGGACGCCGGCACCGTCGCCGTCGACGGCCGGCGGGTCGAGATCCGCTCGCCCAGGGACGCGATCGCCGCCGGCATCGGCATGGTCACCCAGCACTTCTCGCTCGTCGGGCCCATGTCGGTGGCCGAGAACGTCGTGCTCGGCCACACCGACGGCTTCCGCGTGGACCACGCCGCGGCCCGCCGCAGGGTGACGGAGGTGTCCGAGCGCTTCGGCGTCCCCGCCGACCCCGCCGCGATCGTGGCCGACCTCAGCGTCGGGCAGCGGCAGCGCGTCGAGATCCTGAAGGCCCTGTCGCGCGACTGCCGCGTGCTCGTGCTCGACGAGCCGACCGCGGTGCTCGTGCCCCAGGAGGTCGACGCGCTGTTCGCGACGCTCGACCGGCTGCGCTCGGGCGGCATGTCCGTCGTGTTCATCAGCCACAAGCTGCGCGAGGTCATGGCCCTGACCGACCGGGTCACCGTCCTCCGAGGGGGGCGCGTCGCCGGCACCGTCGCCACCGCTGCCACCGACGAGGACGCCCTCGCCGAGATGATGGTGGGCAGGGCAGCGCTGCGGCCCGCGCGCCCCGCAGGCGGGCGGGCCGGCGCCCCGGTGCTGATCGTCCGCGGGCTGTCGGCGGCCGGACGCCACGGTCTGCCGGCCCTGCGCGAGGTGTCGTTCGAGCTGCGCGCCGGCGAGATCGTCGCCGTCGCGGGGGTGTCCGGCAACGGCCAGACCGAGTTGGGCGAGGTGCTGTCGGGGATGCGGCGGGCCACGGCGGGCTCCGCACGCGCGGGGGACACCGAGCTCGCCGACACCCCGCCTGATGTCGTCATGCGCGCCGGCGTCGGCCGGATCCCCGAGGACCGCGACGCCAGCGTCGTGGGCGAGTTCAGCGTCGCGTACAACCTCGTGCTCGAGCAGCTCAACGACTTCCGGCGCGGGACCGTCCTGGACGAGCGCCGGATCCGCGCGCGGGCGCAGGAGCTGATCGAGCGCTTCTCCATCAAGGCCGGCCCCGACGACCGCGTCGCGACCCTGTCGGGCGGCAACGTCCAGAAGGTGCTGCTCGCGCGCGTCCTCGCCCGCGACCCGCAGGTGCTCGTCGTCGCGCAGCCCACCCGCGGCCTCGACGTCGGCGCGACGCAGTACGTCCGCAGCCAGCTCGTCGCCCAGCGCGACCGCGGGGCCGGCGTGCTGCTGATCTCCGAGGACCTCGACGAGATTCTGGCGCTGGCCGACCGCATCCTCGTGCTCTACGAGGGCCGGGTCGCCGGCGAGGTGGACGGCGCGGCGGCGGACCGCCAACGGCTCGGCCTGATGATGGCGGGCAGGGCGGCCGCGTGACGCGGCTGCGGTGGGAGCGGCGGGCGGCGCCGCCCGCGTGGCTCACGCCGGCGCTCCCGGTGCTCGCGGTCGCGGCCACGTTCGCGCTCACCGCCGTGTTCGTCGTGCTGTCGGGGGCGGGCCCGCTCGCCGCCTTCAACGAGCTGTTCGTCCAGCCGCTGACGACCCGGTTCACCGTGCTCGAGATCCTGGTCAGCGCGACGCCGCTGCTGCTCACCGGCACCGCCGTGGCGGTCGCGTTCCGGACCGGCTACTGGAACATCGGCGCGGAGGGGCAGCTGCTCGCCGGGGCGATCGCGGCCGCCGGGACCGGCACGCTCGTCGGCGGGTTGCCCCGGCCGGTGGCGCTGCTGGCGATGGGTGCGGCCGGCGCGGCGGCCGGCCTCGGTTGGGCGCTGCTCCCGGCGCTGCTGCGGGTCCGGTTCGACATCGACGAGGTCGTGACCACGCTGCTGCTCAACCCGGTCGCGCTGCTGCTCGTCACCGGCCTGCTGAACGGCCCGTGGCGCGACCCCGCGACCGGCTTCCCGGAGTCCGAGCGGATCGCCGCGAGCGCCGAGCTGCCGCCGCTGCTCGCCCGGTCGCGGCTGCACCTCGGGTTCGTCGTCGCGGTCGCGCTCGTCGCCGTCGCCTGGTTCGTGACGACCCGGACACCCGCCGGCGTCAGGCTCCGGGCCGTGGGGCTGAGCCCGCACGCGGCGCGCTTCGCCGGGATCGACGTGCGCCGTCACCTGCTCGGCGCGGCGCTGGTCAGCGGCGCGATCGCCGGGCTCGCGGGCGTCAGCGAGGTGGCCGGCATCCAGTACCGGCTCACCGAGGGGGTGTCGCCGGGGTACGGCTACACCGGCATCGTCGTCGCGACGCTGGGCGCGCTGTCGCTGCCCGGCGTGGCGTTCGGCGCGCTGCTGCTCGGCCTGGTGAACGTCGGCGCGGGGACCGCCGGCCGGCGGCTGGGCGTGCCCTCGCAGCTCGGCCAGGTCGTGCAGGCGACGTTGCTGCTCGTCGTCGTCGCGCTGCTGGTCCTGCGGCGGTACCGGATCGTGCGGGCCGGGCGGGGAGCCCGCCCGTGACATTCCTCATCGACCTCGTCGCCGCGACGCTGCGCAACGCGACGCCGCTCGTCTACGGCACGGTCGGCGAGACCTACGCGGAGCGGGCGGGCGTCCTCAACCTCGGCATCGAGGGGACGATGTACGCGGGCGCGTTCTTCGGCTTCGCCGCGGCCCACGCCAGCGGATCCCTGACCGTCGGCCTCCTCACGGCCGTCGCCGTCGGGCTGGCGGCCGGCGCGCTCATGGCGTTCCTGTCGGTGACCGTGGGCACCAACCAGCACGTCGCCGGGATCGGCATCACGCTGCTGCTCGTCGGCGTCTCCGAGTTCTCCAACCGCCTGGTCTTCGGCGGCGCCGGCACCCTGCCCAAGATCGAGTCGTACGCGCTGCTCTCGCCGTTCGGACTGCGGGCGCTGTCGCAGTACGCGCTGACCTACGTGGCCTTCCTCGCCGTGGCGCCGCTCGGCTGGTGGGTGCTCGCCCGGACGAGCCTGGGACTGAACATCCGCGCCGTCGGCGAGAACCCCGAGGCGGCGGACGCCGCCGGCATCGACGTGGCGCGCACCCGCTATCTGGCGCTGATGATCGGCGGCGCGCTGATGGCGATCGGCGGCGCGTTCTTCACCCTCGCCGCCCTGGGCAGCTTCACGCTGGGGATCATCGCGGGGCGGGGCTGGGTGTGCATCGCGCTGGTGATCTTCGGCCGCTGGCGGATCGGGCGGGGCGTGCTCGGGGCGCTGCTGTTCGCGGCCGTGTACGCGCTCCAGCTGCGGCTGCGGATCCTCCCGGGCTGGGACGCTGTCCCCTTCGAGCTGCTCCTGGCCCTGCCCTACCTCGTCGTCATCGCGGCCCTGGCGCTGTCCGGGCGCAACGTCGACTACCCCGGCGCGTACCTGAAGCCCTACCGCCGCGCGTGACCCGGACACAGGAGGAGGAGACCATGGACGACCGCCGCTTCCTCGCCGCCGCCGTCGAGCAGGCCCGCATCGGCCGGGACGAGGGCGGCGTGCCGATCGGCGCGGCGCTGGCCGTCGGCGGCGAGGTGATCGGCGCCGGCCGCAACCGCCGCGTCCAGCTCGGCAGCGCGATCCGCCACGGCGAGACCGACGCCCTCGAGCAGGCGGGCCGGCAGCCGGCGTCGGTCTACGCCCGCGCGACGATGTACACGACCCTCTCGCCCTGCCACATGTGCACCGGCGCGATCCTGCTCTACGGGATCCCGCGGGTCGTCATCGGGGAGAACCGGACGTTCCTGGGCGCCGAGGACCTGCTGCGCGCCCACGGCGTCGAGGTCGTCGACCTCGACGACCAGGAGTGCGCCGCGCTCATGGCCGGCTTCATCGCCGAGCACCCCGACCTGTGGAACGAAGACATCGGCGTGGACTGATCCGCCTCCGGGGCGTCACGTTCCGGAATGTCGTCGCGGAAGCCGACGAACGCCACGCCCTCCTCCGCCCCGACGACGCGATCCGGCTTGTCGGGGTCGTCCGGCCCGACCCACACGAAGCGGGCGCGGCCAGCGAGCGCCCGGGCCACCACCGCGAACTCCGCGATGCCCTTCTCGGCCACCCGCCGCCCGACCCCTCCGATGAGCAGCTCGCCGTCGGCGACGCCTCACTCGGCCCGGACGCGCGCTCTCCCGCGGGGGTCCGGTCGGAACCGGGTGAGGTCGACACCGTTCCCGACGGTGGCGCTGCGGCGCGCCGGGACGAAGCGGCGCAGGGTCTGCCGGTCTTCGTCGTTCTGGTACAGCTCGATGTCCGAGCACTGCGCGGCCACCGCTTTGGCGACGTACACCAGCGCCCTCTTCAGCGGCCTGTTGTCGGACCTCGCCCAAAGTCCGTGGCACGTGTGCACGATGACGGGGATGCCGGCGGCACGGCCGAGCAACCGACCGAGAACGCCGGCCTTCGGGGTGTGCGTGTGGAGGACTCGAGCCGAAGGCGCCGCAGGGTCGACAGGAGCTCGCGGGCGGCGGCCGCGTCCCGCCGCACGTCCCATGCCCTGGTGAGCGACGGGACGGCGACGTGCCGGACGCCGAGCGCCTCCAGCTGGGGCACGAACGGCCCGGACGCCGAGATCCCGAACACCTCGAAACCGGCTTCCACGTCGACCGAGAGTTCGGTTCCGAGGAGGATCGGCAGGCTCGAGTCGACCGTCGTCGGGTGGGCCAGGCGGGGGCTGCCGACCGGCCGCTACCCACAGGGCCGGGCGCGCTTGGCCGGAGTAGCCACTACGCCTCGAGGATCCGCAGGGAGCCTTCGGCTCCCCGCAGATGGGCGATCCCGCCATCGAAGGTGACGAGTTGGCCGCCCCTGGCGGAGGCCAGCGCGAGAAGGTGGGCGTCGGTCACCTGGCGGTGACCGACGAGCCCAGTCAGGTCGATCGAGGTGGCCTGGAGTTGCACGTCGTCGGGCCAGAACTGGTGGGCGGCCCGGTCGCAGAGGAGGCGCAGGAGCGCGAGCGCCTCCAAGGGTGAGCTGGCGGTCGGCACGACGCTGGCATTGGAGGAGATGCGCACGAACCCGAGCTCGGTCACCGGCGTGGTGGCCCATCCCGCGCCGGACGCGTCGTGAAACCACTGCCGCGCCGCGACGTGGTGGACGTGGTTCGGCCATGCCAGCGCAACGAGGACGTTCACGTCCGGCAGGACCATCACGGCTCGTCGAGCCCCCGGGCAACCTCATCGGGGCCGAAGACGGGCGCGTCGGGCCGAACCGAGAACACCGGCAGCCCGCCTTCGTCCACGTGCACTGCCGCGGGCCGCGGGATCAGTCCCCGGCGCGCGAGCTCGGAGATGACACTTCCGAGGGATCGCTTGTGTGCGCGAGCCAGCACCCGGGCGGCCGCGACGACGTCGTCGTCGAGCGACAGAGTCGTCCGCGTCATCGCCACATCATAGCATCACCGCATCATATGTCCGCGAGGCGCCGTTGCGGGGAGGCCGCGCCAGCGCCGACCAGAAAGCCCGTCGCGGCCAACATCTGCGGGAAGTTGCCAGACGTAGTCGACGGCGCCGTGGACCCCGGCGGCGGCCAACGCCAGCGCCGCCACGGCGGTGCCGCCGTCCAGCGGCCCGCACCGCAGCCAGGCGAAACGCCCAGCCGGCGAGCGCACAGGTCACAGCAGGCCCGGCAGTCCGGTCTCGGCGCCCATCTGCAGGTAGCCGCTGTGCGCCCAAGCGGCGTCGTCGTCGGCGAGCGCGGTCGAGCTGTGCGCCCGGAACAGGCCAGGACCGACGCCGGTCACGGGCGCGCCGCGCATGAGCGCCAGCGCGTCGGACCAGGGCACGGCGCGCCGCTCGGTCAGCGCCGCGTCCACGCCCCGGTCGAGCGGCCGCCCGCGATGGGCGGCGTCGTAGTTCAGTCCGACGGCGATCGTGAGGGCCACCGCCGCGGCCACCGCCGGCCGCAGGCGGCGACCAGCCGGCGGACCGCCAGCGGGCCGAGCCGGGCGACGGCGGCGAGCGGCAGCGTGCGGACGAGGAC
>JACCXR010000527.1 GCA_013696915.1 Euzebyaceae bacterium | reverse complement strand
CGCATCGCCGTCCGCGCCGCCGGGTTGTCGGCGTGACCGGCCACGACCGGGACTGCCCGTAGCATGGCGGGCCATGGCGTCTTCCGCGGCCCTCACCGCCGAGCAGGAGCGAGTTCTCGCGCGCCTCGTCGCCCGCTACCCGGTCGCCGACGCGCTCGGTGACCGCTTCGCCGCCGCCGGGCACGAGCTCTACCTGGTCGGCGGCACCGTGCGCGACGCGCTGCTCGGCCGGACGTCCGATCTGGACTTCGCCACGTCGGCGGCGCCGGCGCAGACCGAGCGCGTCCTGACCGGCTGGGCCGATCACGTCTGGCTGACCGGCGCCCGGTTCGGGACCGTCAGCGCCCGCAAGGACGGTTGGAGCGTCGAGGTCACCACGTTCCGGTCGGAGGCCTACCGGTCGGGATCCCGCCACCCCGAGGTCGCCTTCGCGGGCGACATCGACACCGACCTGTCACGTCGCGACTTCACCGTGAACGCGATGGCGGTGCGCCTGCCGGAGCACCGGTTCGTCGATCCCTTCGGCGGGCTCGCGGACCTGCGCGAACGGATCCTGCGCACGCCGCTCGACCCCGCGACGAGCTTCTCCGACGACCCGCTGCGCATGGTCCGCCTGGCGCGCTTCGTCGCGGTCCTCGACGCGCGCGCCGACGACGCGGCCCGCAAGGCAGCCACCGCCATGGCCGGCGAGCTTGACCACATCAGCCGTGAGCGCATCCGCGACGAGCTCAACAAGCTCATCGTCGCCCCCCGCCAGGCCGAGGGCATGGACCTGCTGGTCGACACCGGCCTCGCCGACCGGTTCCTGCCGGAGATCCCCGCGCTGCGGATGCAGCACGACCCGCTGCACCACCACAAGGACGTCTACCGCCATTCCCTGGCGGTGGTGGACGGGTGCCCGGGGGATGACCTGACCCTCCGGCTCGCCGCGCTCCTGCACGACATCGGCAAGCCCGCCACCCGCGAGTTCCACCCGGGCGGGAAGGTGTCGTTCCACCACCACGAGGTGGTGGGCGCCCGCATGGCGCGGCGTCGGCTGCAGGAGCTGCGCTACCCCAACGATCAGGTGGCCGACGTGGCCGACCTCGTGTTCCTGCACCTGCGGTTCCACGGCTACGCGGAGGGCGTCTGGACGGACTCGGCCGTCCGCCGGTACGTGCGCGACGCGGGCTCGCCGCAGCAGCTGCGGCGCCTGAACGCCCTCAGCCGCGCGGACGTCACGACCCGCAACGTGGCGAAGGCGCGGCGGCTGCGCCGCGCCATGGACGACCTCGAGGCGCGCATCGAGCGCCTCCAGCAGGAGGAGGAGCTCGCGCGCATCCGCCCGCCGCTGGACGGCAGGGCCGTGATGGCGCATCTTGGCATCCCGCCGGGGCCGCTCGTCGGCGAAGCGCTCGCGTTCCTTCTCGAGGCCCGTCTGGATCGCGGGCCGATCCCCGAGGACGAGGCCTACCGGCTGCTCGACGCGTGGATGACGGCGAGGAGCACTTGACGGCCCCCACCCGCTTCGTCGTATCCTGTGGTAAGGGATACCTCACATGCGGGTTGGTTGGAGCTCCAGGATGCTGGTCTGTCATTGCCGGGCGGTGAACGAGGATGTGGTCCGTGACGCCATCGCCGCCGGCGCCGCCGACGAGTTCGACGTCGCCGCGGCATGCGGCGCGGGCAGCGTCTGCGGTGGGTGCGTCCCGACGGTGACCCGGATCCTCGGTGAGTGTGCCGGCTGCCCGGTCGCCGCCTCCGCCGGGCCGGGGGCCCGGGCGCTGATGGACGCCGGCGGGGCCCACCCTCTACGCTGACGCCGCGGCCCGCCGGGCAGCACGGACAGGAGGGTGGGATGCAGGGCAGCCCCGAGGTCATCGAGATCCTGAACGAGGCGCTCACCGCCGAGCTGACGGCGGTCAACCAGTACTTCGTCGCCTCGAAGATCGCCGCGAACTGGGGATACCACCGGCTTGCGAAGGACTACTACGACGAGTCCATCGGCGAGATGAAGCACGCCGAGACGCTCATCGAGCGCATCCTGTTCCTCGACGGCGTCCCGAACATGCAGCGCCTGTTCCCCGTCGGCGTCGGGGAGTCCGTCATCGAGCAGTTCCGCCTGAACTACGAGATGGAGAAGGCCGCGGTCGAGCGGTACCGGCGCGGGATCGCGATCTGCGCACAGGCCGGCGACCCCGGGTCCCGCGTGCACCTGGAGGACAAGCTCGCCGACGAGGAGCGCCACGTCGACGAGGCCGAGGCCGAGCTCGCGAACCTGGAGCAGATCGGCGAGCAGCTCTGGCTCGCGAAGTGGGTGTGACGCCAACGCCGCGACCGTTGCGCCGGCGAAAGCCGCCGAACCGACCGGAGGCCGTGACATGGAGCAGAACCCGATCGACGTGCAGCGCCACCTCGGGGGGATCAGCTACCCCGCCAGCAAGGACGACGTCGTGTCGACCGCCCGCGCCAACGGCGCCCCGGACGAGATCGTGCGGGCGCTTGAGGGCATGGCGGGCGAGGACTACAGCGGGCCCGACCAGGTGATGGCCGCCCTCAACCGCTAGGCGGCGCCTCCCTCGGAGGGCGGTGACGCGACGGCCCACACCGACTGGGCGTGGTGCCGGGCGTCCGTGGCGACGTCGGGTGGCGTCGAGGGCATCTCGGCGAGCAGTTCCAGCAGCCCGGCGACGCCGGTCGCCGCCACGACGTCGATGGTCACGCTCGCCATCGGCAGGCGCCCGCCCGCGGCCGGCCGCTTCGGGGGCGACGGCATGGCGGCGCCGAGCTCGAGGGCGCGCTCCCTGGCCTCGTCGCGGATCTCCCGCGGGGTCGAGGGCAGGTCCGCGAGGAGCTCGAGCAGGCCGACGACGATGCGGGCGGCTCCACCCTCGAGCGTGACCGCCGGCCGGTCGGCGGTGCGGTCCGCTGCCGGCGGCAGAGGCGGTTCGGGGTCCTGCTCGGGGCTCATGGCGAGTGACCTCGGTCGAGAGGGGACCCGGCGACCATTCCCCCGGGCGGTTCTCCACACACCGCGGCGCGGCGGCGGCGGTCAGCCATCGATGGCCGCCCCCACGTCCGGGCCGGGCTCCGGAGCGCCGGGGACGGCGGGGGCCCCGCGCAGCGACGTCGCGCACGCCGTCCCGGCCGACGCGCCCTTGGCCGCGGCGACCTGGACCAGCTGCAGGCCCGGCGTCAGGTCCCCGGCCGCGTACACCCCCTCGACCGACGTCCGGCCGCAGTCGTCGACCTCGACGAATCCCTCGGGTCCCAGCCGGCAGCCGAGCTGCTCCGCGAGCCCCGTCAGCGGCGCGTGGTCGATGGTGAAGAACGCCATGTCGCAGGGCAGTCGGGCGCCGCCGGCCACCTCGAGGGCCTCGAGCGCACCGCGGGCGCCGATGAGCCCGGCCGGCCGGTCCTCGACGACCTCGACGCCGCGATCGAGCAGGGAGCGCCGGTCGGCGGGGGCCGCGGCCAGCGACTCGCGGTCGGTGACGACCGTCACCGTCGCCGCCCAGTCGAGCAGTTCGAGGGCGAACCCCGTGATCTGCGCTCCCCAGCCGAGCACCACGACCCGGCGGTCGCGGGCCTCGTAGCCGTCGCAGCTCGGGCAGTGGAAGACCGACGCCCCGTAGTGGTCGAAGAAGCCCTCGACGGCGGGGAACTCGTCGCGCACCCCCGTCGCGAGCACGATCCGCCGCGCGGCGACGGGCGTTCCGCCGGTGAGTTCCACCGTGAAGCCGTCACCCGCGGACCGACGGATCGCGGTGACGGAGTCCTGGACGCAGGCAGCGGTGTCGTAGCGGCCGAGTTGGGACCGGGCCCGGCCCAGCAACTCCGCCGGGTCGACGGGGTCGGAGCCGAGGTAGCCGTGCGCCTGCTCGGTCCACCGGTTGCGGTGCTCGCCGGCGTCGACGAGGAGAGCCTTGCGCCGGTAGCGGGCCAGCCACAGGGCTGCCGACAGCCCGCCGGGGCCTCCCCCGACGACCACGGCGTCGAAGATGGCGTCGGGTGCGACGGCGGGCGGCGGTGATGCTGACAACGAAGGACTCCTCGGTCGGCCGTGACCACCATCCCCCCTCGCGGCGGTGACACTCGCCGGCCGTCACCGATCGCGCCGCTGGTCCTGCGACGGCGGGGGTTGCGGCGGACGATCGCGTGCACCGCCCGGCCGGCGCGCTCGGGCCGGTCTCGGCACGCTCGCTGCCGACCTCGCCCGGGCGTCGGCCGCCGGCCGCCACATGGTCCGCGCGTCGACCGCGGTAGTAGATGGCGTACCCGACTCGTCCAGCTGGCGGGGCGGTGACCCGCGCTCTGTGCGCCCCGCCAGGGGCCATGACCGCTCGCCCGAAGCGGTGGCGGCCGGTCTTACCTTTGGTGCGTGCAGCAGACCGGAGCAGGAGACGATCGGCGCCGAGCGGAGCCCTATGCCCGCTGGGACGTGCCCGGCTGGGAGGAAGTGCGCGATGAGCCAGTGGGCGTCACCACGAAGTACTAGCTGAGGCCGCCGGGGATTGACGACGAGGCCGAGGAGTGGCTGTGAAAGGAGGTCAAGAAGGAGACCAGCGGACGCAGGCGCGTCTTGGGCCACGACTGGTCTGAGAGGGTTGCCACCGCGGTTGCGAACCGGCTGGGCGTCCCCGCGTCGAGGGTGGAACTGGCGACGCGTGACGGCGTGCGCGGCGTCGTGAGCAAGACCTTCGCCCCCAACGACTCGGGGTTGCAGTTGTCGAACGCGAACGTGCCGATTCCCAACTTCGTCGACGGCTACGACGCGCACAAGAAGGGAGCGGTCCCCGGGTACACCCTGGATGCGGCGTTCGCGGTGCTCGCTGAATACGGGCCGCCGCCGGGTACGCCAGACGGCGTCGGTGAGGGAGCTTCGCCGGCTACCTGATGCTCGACGCGGTCATCGGCAACCAGGACCGTCACCACG
>JACCXR010000049.1 GCA_013696915.1 Euzebyaceae bacterium | reverse complement strand
GGCTCTCGCCGGAGCAGTGTGCGGCCACCTGTTTCCTACGGCCCGAAGAGGGGGGCGAGCGCGGTGAGCGTCGCCGCGTCCGGGGGCGGACCCATCTCGCTGCGGTAGTCCACCGGCCCGAGCTGCGACACGGCGAAGACCTCGGCGAAGTCGCCCGCGCCGGTCGCGTAGTCGGTGCAGGCGTCGCAGGCCCACCAGCCGGCGCCGGCGGGCATCCCGCGCAGCTGCCGCCAGGCGGTCCGGCGCTCGTCGGTGCCGTGGGTGAGGTCGACCGCGTGGCCGAGTTCGTGGGCGATGACGTAGGCGACCTCGTCGAGCGACTGGCCGTCGCGGACGAAGACGTCGATGCGCCGGTCGGCGGGCCAGGCCATGCCCCGGTAGCCGGTGCGGGCCGGGAGGAATTGCACCGTCCAGCCGAGCTGCTGCCACGGGTAGGCGATGCGAGCGAGGGCGAGCTTCCCCACCCGCTGCTCCCAGCCGGGAGCGCGGTCGGCCGCGGCCGCCGTCTCGGCCTGGAGGCGCTGGGCCCGGGCGGCGCGCTCGGATTCGGCCGCGGCGCGTTGGGATTCGGTCGCAGCGCGTTCGGATTCGGTCGCAGCGCGTTCGGCCTCGGTCGCGGCGCGTTCGGCCTCGGTCGCAGCGCGTTGGGATTCGGTCGCAGCGCGTTGGGATTCGGCCGCGGCGCGTTCGGCATCGAGGCCCTCCGCCTCGGCCGTCGCGCGCTCGCCGTCGACACGCGGCGCCTCGACCGTCGCCCGCTCGACCTCGAGGCGCTGGGCCCGGGCCATGACGCCTCCGGCTTCAGCGGCCGGCTGGGCCCGGAACCTGCGCTCGGCGACCGGCGTCCGTGCGAGGGGAGCTGCAGCGTCTCCGGTGGCGACGGCTCCGGTCGTGGGCTGGGTCTCGGAAGCCGGCGACGCCGGCAGCGCGGCGGCGAGCGCGGGCACGCCGAGCATGCACAGCGTCGCGACCACCGTGGACGCGGCCGCGAGCCGGGCGGACAGGCGGGGGACGGGCGGCCGGCACATGGCTCGCCGAAGCGCTGTGGACTGCATGGAACAGATATCGGCCGGAAGCCGCCCATCCTGTACCGCTCTGTCGAGCCGACCGGTGCCAGCCGCCGCGGACCCCCGCGACGGGTCAGACGGCGCTGGCCCCCGTGTGCGCGTCTGCCACCCGATCGCCCGCGTCCGCGGCGGGCGGCGGCTCGTCGTCGGATCCGGCGTGCTCGTCCCTCGGGTCCGGCCGACCGCGCAGGTAGTCGATCGCCCGGCCGATGCCCGCCGCGACCGGGACCGCGAGGAACGCCCCGAGGACGCCGAGCGTGACGGCCCCGGTGGTGATCGCGGTCAGGACCATCAGCGGGTGCAGGGAGATGGCCCTGCTCAGGACGACGGGCTCGAGGACGTTGCTCTCGACCTGCTGGACCACGATGATCAGCACGAGAACCGCGATGGCGATCGTCAGGCCGGAGTCCGCGAGCGCCACGAGCACGGCCAACGTTCCCGACACGAACGCCCCGATGATGGGGAACAGGCCACCGAAGAAGACGAGCACCGCCAGCGGCAGCGCGAGCGGGACGCGGAGGGCCACCAACCCGATCCCGATGAGGACCGCATCGACGAGCGCCACGAGCAGCTGTCCCCGGAAGTACGCGCCGAGCGTGTACCAGACCCGGTCGCCGATCCCTTCCGCGTCCGCCCGCATCCGCTCGGGCAGGGTGTCGCGGATGCCCGCACCGATGCTGCTGCCGTCCTTCAGGTAGAAGAACAGGACGACGAGGCCGAACAGCGTGCCGGCGACGACCTCCAGGACGGCCGCCGCCGCACGCAGCGCGCCGCCCGCCATCTCGCCGGCCTCGCCCAGCTGCTCAACGCCGCGGTCGACGAGCTCGTCCAGGCCGCTGACGTCCGGTCCGAAGGGCGCGTTGCGGAGCAACCGCTCGACGTCCTCGGTGCCCTCTTCGACGGACTCGACCAGCGCTGGGAGCTCGCCCGCAACGACCGGAACGAGCCCGGCGACCACGCCGGCGAGGAGCAGCAACAGGCCCATAACCGACAGCAGCGCGGCCAGCGCCGCCGGTGTTCCGCGCTCCTTGAGCCACTCGGCGACCGGGGACAGCAGCGCGGCGGGGAACAGCGCGAGGACGAGGGGTACGACCACCAGCGACACCTGTGCCGCGAGCAGTGCGGCCAGGTACGCGACTACCGCGAGGCCGACGACGGCCCACGCCCACCGACCCGCTCGGAGCAGCGTGCGCCGGTCGGCGTCTTCGTGGTCGGTGGACCGCTGCGACCCGGTCTTGGACGCGTCGGCGTCGTGGGCAGGCGCAGGCCCGGCCGCCGCGCCGTGCGCCTGCTGCCGAGGCTCCGGGTCGGCTGCTTGCGGTTCGTCGTCGCGCGGGCTGGGCGTCATGGGGACTCCTCACCGGATCGCCCGTGACGCGCGGGGCGCCGGCGGCGGCTGGATCGGTGACCGGCTTTGGCACGGGCGACCTTCCCCGTCCTCCGGCTTGTGAACCCGGCGTCCGGCCGGGCGGAGGCGGCGCTTTGCCCCTTGTGCGGGATTCACCCGTTGGTAGGGTCGCGCGGAGTGCGGAGTAAAGGGTCGCGCGGACCTGAGCCTGAGGGGAGCCCATGAAGCGCCTGGCGTGGTCGTTCGTTCTCGTTCTGTCGGCGGCGCTGCTGCCGTCGGCCGGAGCCGGGTCGGCGGCCGCGCAGGCCCCGCCCCCCGACCCGGTGACGCGGCTAGCGGGACCCGAGCGGGTCGCGACGGCCGTCGCCGTGTCACAGGCCCACTGGACATCCGCCGACGACGTGGTCCTGGCGAGCGCCGCGGACTTCCCGGACGCGTTGAGCGGCGGGGCGCTCGCCGCCGACCTCGATGCCCCCCTGCTGTTGACGGCTCCCGGCGCGCTGTCCGCCGCGACCCTGACGGAGATCCGCCGCCTGCAGCCGAGCCTGGTGACCGTGCTCGGGGGCACGGCGGCCGTGACCGCCGCGGTCGTCGACGCGCTCACCGCCGAGGGCGTCGAGTCCCGGCGCGTCGGCGGGGCCGACCGGTATGACACGGCGCGCCTCATCGCCGCCGAACTGGGCGACGTGACCGAGGTCGCGCTCGCATCCGGGGAAGGGTTCGCCGACGCGGTCGCGGCGGGAGCGCTCGCGGCGGCGCCGGGCCGGGTCCCGACGCTGCTGACCCGGCGGGACGACCTGCCCGAGGCGACGCAGTCGCTGCTGGCCGACCTGGACGTAGAGCACGTCGACGTCGTCGGCGGCGAGGCCGTGATCTCGGCCGCGGTCGAGGAGACGCTGGTCGATCTCGGTCTCACGGTGGAGCGGCTCGGCGGGCCGACCCGCTACGAGACCGGGGCGCTCGTGGCCGGCGAGGCGCTGTCGCGCTTCACCGCGGAAACGGTGCCTGTCGTCCTGGCCACCGGCGAGGACTTCCCGGACGCGCTGTCCGCCGCGGCGCTCGCGGCCCGCCTCGGTGGGCTGCTCGTGATCGTGCCGTCCACTCCCCTGGCGGCGGCAGCGGTCGCACGGCTGCTCGTGCTGGGCGGGCCCCGGTTCGACGAAGGCTGGGTGGTGGGCGGGCCGGCCGCCGTGAGCGGGGTGGACGCCGTGGCGGTCGCGATCAGCTCGGGACCGCTGCAGCGGGCGCCCGCCGTCGAGGCCACCGCCCCCACCGGGGCCGCCGCGACGGTGGAGCCGCTCGCGACGCTTGCGGCGCTCGACGTGCTCGCCCGCGGGGGCAACGCCGTCGACGCGACCGTCGCCGCCGCCGGGGTGCTCGGCGTGGCCGAGCCGTTCTCGTCCGGCATCGGCGGCGGCGGCTTCATGGTCGTCTACTCCGCGGAGGATGACCGCGTCGTCACGTTCGACTCCCGCGAGGAGGCGCCGGCCGCCTACTTCCCCGAGGTCTTCCTCGACGACGCCGGCGAGCCCATCCCGTTCGAGGAGCGGGTGAGCAGCGGCCTCGGCGTCGGCGTCCCCGGCACGGTCGACGGATGGGCGCAGGCGCTCGCCCGCTACGGGACGCGCCCACTCGACGAGCTCCTGCGACCGGGCATCGAGGCGGCAGCGTACGGCTTCCCGCTCGACGCGACCTTCGTCTCGCAGGTGGAGGACAACGCCGAGCGCTTCGCCGCGTTCACCTCCACCGCCGAGCTCTACCTCCCGCTGGACGGGCAGGGGCAGGCGGAGGGGGCGTGGTTCCGCAACCCGGACCTCGCGCGCACCTATGAGGCGATCGCGGCCGGGGGATCGTCGGCGTTCTACCGCGGGTCGGTCGCGCAGGCCCTCGTCGACACCGTGCAGTCGCCGCCGGTCAGCGGGGAGGCCGAGGCGGAGATCCGGCCGGGCCTGATGTCGACCGGCGACCTCGCCGGCTACCAGGCCGTCGTGCGCGAGCCGGTCGTGAGCGAGTACCGCGACGTCACCGTCTACGGCATGGGGCTGCCGAGCAGCGGCGGTCTGACGATCGCGCTCG
>JACCXR010000047.1 GCA_013696915.1 Euzebyaceae bacterium | reverse complement strand
CCCCCAACCGGGCCCCCGCCCACCCACCGCCCACCCTGAAGACCCGCCGATCCCGGGGTCGAGGCTGTCGCGAAAGGCCGTCCACGGGCTTCGGCGTCGCCTCATGGACTTGTGGACTTGCGACTATGTCGGGTGCTGCCACCTCGCGAGGGTCTCGCCGGTGCGGAGGGTCCCCCCTCCCGGGTGGACCGGCGGGCGGGCGGCGGCGCGCCGTTCGTCGCGACCGGCGATGCCGCGGCCGTCCCACGGCCGGGCCGGCGAAGGAGCCGTCGACCGGTCCCGCGCCTCCGTCAACTCGAACTCCGCCCGCGCCCGCGTCTTCGCCCGGTACATGGCCGCGTCTGCGCGGGAGAGCAAGTCCTGGGGTCGGGTATCGCGGCCGGTGGCGATCCCGATGCCGACGCTGGCCGTGAGGCGCACGTGCCGGTGGCCGACGCGGAACGGGCGCGCGAAACCCTGAGCGACGCGGCCCGCGATGACCCGGGCCTCAGCCTCACCCGCCACCTCGGCGCAGAGGACGACGAACTCGTCACCGCCGAGCCGCGCGGCCGTGTCCGCCGCGCGGATGGCCTGCAGCAGCCGCTCGGCGACCTGGACGAGGAGCGCGTCGCCGACATCATGGCCCAGCCGGTCGTTGACCTGCTTGAAGCGGTCCAGGTCGATGAACAGCAGCGCGACCGAGCCGGGGACACGGTCGGCGTGGGCGAGCGCATTCTTGAGGCGGTCGAGCAGCAGGGCACGGTTCGGAAGGTCCGTGAGCGGGTCGTGCAGGGCGCGGTGGGCCAGCGCCGCCTCGGTGCGGCGGCGCTCGGTGATGTCCTGGACCTGGCCGAGCAGGCGGTACGGGGTGCCGTCCTCAGGCCGGAGGACCGAGACGTGCAGCAGGGTCCACAGCCACCGCCCGTCGGCGTGGCGGACACGGCACTCGCCCTGGTACGACGTCAGGTCGCCCGCCAGGAGTCGGCGCACGGCCTCTGTCACCGCGACGAGGTCCTCCGCGTGGGCCAGCGCGCTCCAGCGGACCTTCGTCAGCTCGGGGGCCGAGCGGCCCAGCAGGTCGCAGAGCGCGTGGTTGACGGTGACCAGACGCCCGCTCGGCGTGGCGATGGCCGTCCCGATCGGCGAGGAGAGAAATGTCTGCCGGTACGGATCCCTGACCGCTCCGGGGCGGCCGGCGTTCAACCGTGGGGGCGGGCACTGGGCGATCTTCTGCGCCGCCTGCGCCGCGACGGTGGTCGCCAGGGCCACGATCGGGGCCTGTTCGGCGAGCGGGCGGCGGCGGACGAGCACCAGGACGCCCTCCAAGGTCTCGCCGACGATCACCGGCACCCCGAGCGCGGCACCCGGCCCGGCGGTCGGATCACGCGCATCGTCCCGGTCCTCGCCGAGCGCGACTCTGTCGATCCACACCGTGCGGCCCCTCTGCCTGACGGTCTCGCGCAGGCCGACCTCGTCCGCGAGCACGCGCCCAGCACCCGTCGGCGCGGCCGGTCCCGCGCCCTGCCGGGCGGACCACACGCTGATCAGTCGCAACGAATCGCCGGCGGTCCGTGCCCACACCTCGCCGCGGTCCCAGCCGGTCAGCGTGCCGGTGATCCCGATCGCCAACTCGAGCGCCGCACGCACGATGTCGGGCGAAGCGCGAGGGCGTAGGGGGGAGGTGGCCACCGACGTGGACGGCAGGGCCGCCGCGGGGGCGGCCTGAAGTTGGTGGGTGCCGCCGTTCACGGCCCGGTCCGGCCGGGGGGCACCGCGCGCGGCATGGGCATGAGATCGCTCGCTGGGGTCCGCGACTGCCTGGAGGGCAGGAACGACTCCCCGTACCGGGGCTGGCGTCACACCAACCGAGGGGGGGAGCGTAGCACCCCCTCGGTGGGGGAGGCGGCGGCGTTGTCGGACGGGCCCCGGTCAGCGCCTGGCCGCCGGCTGGTAGGAGCGCACGTGGTCCGGCGGATCCAGCCCCGGCCGGAGCCGGGGGTCTCCGACCGCCGCCCCGGCCGCCAGCGCGAGCGGGATCACACCGGCCCAGACGTCGAGATCGTAGTCGGCCTCGTCGTCGACCGGGGCGCCCGTGCGGACCTTGGCCGAGGCTTCGTCCAGTGCGATCGCGAGGACCGACGTGGCCGCGAGCTCCTTGGGCGTGGGCGGCCGCGCAGCCTCCCAGCGGCCGGGCACGAGGTGCTCCGTGACCACCCGCAGCGCAGCGGCCTTCTCGTCGGCCGCGGTGACCGGCCGGGCGGGCCCGTAGACCATCACGGACCGGTAGTTGACCGAGTGGTGGAAGACCGATCTCGCGAGCACGAGCCCGTCGACCAGCGTGACCGTGAGGCAGACCTCGGCGGCGCTCGCCGCGGCCCGCAGGACCCGGCTGGCGGTCGACCCATGGACGTACACCCGCCCGCCGTCACGGCCGTACGCCGTCGGCACGACCATCGGGTAGGTGTCCACGACCACGCCGAGGTGGCAGAAGAGCCCCTCGTCGAGGATGGCGAGCACGTGGTCGCGGTCGTGGCGCGCCCGCTCGCCGCGCCGCATCCTGGTCCGTTCCGTCGCCGTCACGGCCCCGTTGCCCCCACCAGCCGGCGCGTTCCCATCCGCGGGACGATAGCGCCCGTGCAGGGGTCAGCATCCCATGGCGGTCGCTGCGCGACCGTCACCACCGAGATCATGAGAATCGCCTCGGACGAGCCTCGGCGATTCCGTGTCAGGGCCGAACAGCGGGCGCCGGGCGGTCCCTCCTGCCTAGGATCCCCGGGGGCAGGCCGCCGACCGCGAGAGGAACCGATGCTGGAGAAGCTGCTCGTCGCCAACCGCGGGGAGATCGCCATCCGGGCGCTGCGCGCGGCGTACGAGCTGGGCATGAGCACCGTCGCCGTCCACACCCGCGAGGACCGCGGCTCGCTGCACCGGTCCAAGGCCGACGAGGCGTACGAGGTCGGCGAGCCGGGCCATCCCGTCCGCGCGTACCTGGACATCGCGACCATCGTCGAGACGGCGACGCGTGTCGGCGCGGACTCCGTCTACCCCGGCTACGGCTTCCTGTCCGAGAGCGCCGCGTTCGCCGAGGCCTGCGAGGCCGCGGGCCTCGTCTTCGTCGGTCCGCCGTCGGCCGTCCTGGCGCTGACCGGGGACAAGCTGCGCGCCCGGCAGGCGGCGGAGGAGGCCGGCATCCCGGTCCTGCGCGCCTCGCCGGCGCTGACCGATCCGGACCGCGCGGCCGAGCACGCGGACGCCATCGGCTACCCGGTCTTCGTGAAGGCGGCGGCGGGCGGCGGCGGCCGCGGGCTGCGGCGCGTCGAGGCGGCCGGGGACCTCGCCGGCGCCGTCTCGACGGCGATGCGCGAGGCCGAGGGCGCGTTCGGGGACTCCACGGTGTTCCTCGAGCGGGCCGTGACCCGTCCGCGCCACATCGAGGTCCAGCTGCTGGCGGACACCACCGGCCGGGTCGTCCACCTCTACGAGCGCGACTGCTCCGTGCAGCGGCGCCATCAGAAGGTGGTCGAGATCGCGCCCGCCCCGAAGCTCGATCCGGACATCCGCGCCCGCATCTGTGCCGACGCGGTCCGGTTCGGCGAGGCGGTCGGCTACCGCAACGCCGGCACCGTCGAGTTCCTGGTGGACGCCGACGGCTCGCACGTCTTCATCGAGATGAACCCGCGCATCCAGGTCGAGCACACCGTGACGGAGGAGACGACCGACGTCGACATCGTGCAGGCGCAGCTGCGGATCGCCGGCGGGGAGACGCTGGAGGACCTGGGCCTGTTCCAGGAGCGGATCGCGCAGCGCGGCGTCGCGATCCAGTGCCGGCTGACGACGGAGAACCCCGCCAGCGGGTTCCGACCCGACACAGGCCGCATCTCGGCGTACCGGTCGGCGGGCGGAGCGGGGATCCGCCTGGACGGCGGCGCTGGGTACGCCGGCGCCGAGGTCAGCCCCTACTTCGACTCCCTGCTCGTGAAGCTGACCGCCCGCGGCCCGGACCTGCCCGCGGCGGCGCGCCGGGCCCGCCGGGCGCTGGCCGAGTTCCGCATCCGCGGCGTGAGCACCAACGTCGCGTTCCTGCGCGCGGTCCTCGCCGACCCGGACTTCCTGGCCGGCGGCGTCACGACCTCGTTCATCGACGAGCGGCCGCACCTCACCTCGGTGAGCACCGGCGCCGACCGCGCGTCCCGGCTGCTCGCCCTCCTCTCCGACGTCACGGTCAACCGCCCGCACGGGCCGGCACCGACCGGCCCCGACCCGCTGACGAAGCTGCCCGAGCGCCCGGACGGCGACCCGCCGGCGGGGTCCCGCCAGCGACTGGCCGAGCTCGGCCCCGAGCGGTTCGCCCGCTGGCTGCGCGACTCACCGGCCCTGGCCGTCACCGACACGACCATGCGCGACGCGCACCAGTCGCTGCTCGCGACGCGGATGCGGACCTTCGACATGGTCGCGGCGGCGCCGCACGTGGCCCACGCGCTGCCACAGCTGCTGAGCCTCGAGGTCTGGGGCGGCGCCACATTCGACGTCGCCCTGCGCTTCCTGCAGGAGGATCCGTGGGACCGCCTGGCCCGCCTGCGCGAGGCCGTGCCGAACCTTTGCCTGCAGATGCTGCTGCGGGGGCAGAACGCCGTCGGCTACACCGGCTACCCGCCGGACATGGTCCGCGCGTTCGTCGCCGAGGCCCACGCCACCGGCCTCGACCTGTTCCGCATCTTCGACGCACTCAACGACGTCGGGCAGATGCGCCCGGCGATCGAGGCGGCGCTCGAGGCCGGCGCCCTCGCCGAGGGCACGCTCTGCTACACCGGCGACCTGTCCGACCCGGCGGAGCGCCTCTACACCCTCGACCACTACCTCGGGGTGGCGGAAGGGCTGGTCTCCGCGGGCGCGCACCTGCTCTGCGTGAAGGACATGGCGGGGCTGCTACGCGCCCCCGCGGCGCGCACCCTGATCACGGCGCTGCGCCGCGAGTTCGAGCTGCCGGTCCACCTGCACACCCACGACACGGCCGGGGGGCAGCTCGCCACGTACCTGGCGGCGATCGAGGCCGGCGTCGACGCGGTCGATGGCGCCGCCGCGCCGCTGTCGGGCATGACGAGCCAGCCCGACCTCGCTGCGATCGTCGCCGCGACCGACCACACCGAGCGCGCGACCGGGCTGTCGCTGGACGCCCTCGGCGACCTCGAGCCCTACTGGGAGGCCGTGCGGTCGCTGTACAGCCCGTTCGAGTCCGGCCTGCGGTCGCCGACCGGCACGGTCTACCGCCACGAGATCCCCGGCGGCCAGCTCTCCAACCTCCGCCAGCAGGCGATCGCGCTCGGCCTCGGCGAGCGCTTCGAGGAGGTCGAGCGCCTCTACGCCCGCTGCAACATCCTGCTCGGCAACCTCATCAAGGTGACCCCGACGAGCAAGGTCGTCGGCGACCTTGCGCTCTACCTGGCGAGCGCGGGCGTGGAGCCGGACGACCTCGAGGCCGACCCCGGCCGGTTCGACCTTCCCGGCAGCGTGATCGGGTTCCTGCGGGGTGAGCTCGGCACGCCAACCGGCGGGTGGCCCGAGCCGTTCCGGTCCAAGGTGCTCGCCGGCCGCGACGGCCCGCTCGAGGAGCCGACCCTGTCCGAGAACGACCGCGCGGCGCTCGCCGGGCCCGGCCGGCGGGCCGCGCTCAACCGGCTGCTCTTTCCCGGACCCGCCCGCGAGCAGCTCGAGGCGGCCGAGCGGTACGGCGACGTCTCGGTGCTCCCGACGCGGGCCTTCTTCTACGGCGTCGAGTCGGGCGAGGAGATCGAGGTCGAGCTCGAACCGGGGGTGCGCCTGTACATCGGTGTCGAGGCGATCGGTGATCCCGACGAGGACGGGATCCGCTCGGTCATGTGGACCCTCAACGGGCAGACGCGGCCCACCGACGCGCGCGACCGTGGGGTCACCGCGGAGCGCCCACCGGTCGAGAAGGCCGACCCGGCCGCTCCCGGCCACGTCGCCGCGCCCCTGACCGGCGTCGTCACCATCGCCGTCGAGGAGGGCGCCGAGGTCGACGCGGGCGCGCAGGTGGCCACGATCGAGGCGATGAAAATGGAGTCGGCGATCAGCGCCCCGGTGCCCGGCACCGTCACCCGCGTCGCCGTGCCGTCGGGCACCAACGTGGAGCCCGGCGACCTGCTCGTCGTGATCGAGCCGGGCGACATGAGCTCCGGTGGTCAGCCGGCGGGGGTCTCGGAAGGCGCGGGCTCGGGCGCGGGCGCCGGCGGAGAGGCCTCGGGCGCCGGCGGCAGGAGGACGTCGTAGGCTCCGGCGGTGTAGGTCACCTTCGGGTCCCACATGATCCACTCGGCGATGCCGGCGTCGCGGGCGGCGTCGATCTGGGCGCGGACCTCGGCGGGCCCGTACGTGACGCCGAGGCTGAAGTCCTGCAGCCAAGGGACGATGCGGGCGTCGGTCCCGGCGACGGCCGCGGTGAAGTCGTCGAGCGAGCGGCGGACGATGTCGTAGGGCTGGGCGTTCGGGTTCGCGACGTCGTACTCCCCGGGACCCCAGTGCGACGGATAGACCATCGGCGCGATGTAGTCGAGGTGCTGGGCCATCGCCGGGATGTCCTGCGCGATCTCGGTCGGCCGGGTGGCGGCGATGCCGTAGACCGACGCGCCGTGCCCCACGCCGTACGGCTCAAGCTGCTCGTCGCTCTCGGCGAGGAAGCCGGCGATCGCCTGCTCCGGCGTCCCCTCGAGGACGGGGACCACCAGGTTCTCGATCGCCCCGTCCGGGCGGCGGACGTAGTCGTAGAGGATGTCGTCGACGCCGAGGCTCGCGGCCTCGAGCGCGATGTCGATGTTGTACTGGCGGACCACCGGGTGCGCGAAGTTCGTGAACCCGCCGTAGCCGGCGTACGGCTCTCCGGACGGGGTCTGGAGCACGAGGTCCTGCTCGCCGCCGTTCCACGCCGCTTCGGCGAAGACGGGATCGCGGAACGCGACGATCCGCCCGATGACGTGGACCCCGCGGGCGTGGAGCTCCGCCACCGCCCCGGCCAGGTCGTAGATCGGGTCGACCGCGCCGATCTGCAACGCCCGCTCGATCTGCGACGGGTAGCCGACCATGCCGGACTCGTCCTTGAGGTCGAGTTGGACGCTGGTGATCTCACCGCGGTCCACCATGGCGAGGATGGGGTCGCGCAGGCTCGGGGTGGCCCAGCCGTAGAACGAGACGTGCACGGAGCGGACCTCGTCGACCGTCACCCGCGAGGGGATGACGGCGACGGTCACCGCGTTCTCGGTACGGTTGCCGGCCGCGTCGGTCGCCACGACGTCGACCGGCGCCGCGGGCGGCTCCGGGTAGTCCACCGCGAAGGCGCCGTCTGTCACCTCGACGGGCTCGCCGTCGAAGGTCAGCTCGACGCCCTCCTCGACGGTCCCGGCGATGCGGGCGGGTTCACCGGCCAGCAGAGCGGCGGTCGGCTCGGTGACCGCAAGGTCGGGGGGCGTGGCGTCCACGGTGAAGTCCCACGACCGCTGGACGGCCGGCATCGGGGCGCGCCGGGGGACGCGCAGCACCAGCCGGTGCTGACCGTCGGGCAGTCCAGCCGCGTCGAAGGTCAGGGTGGTGTCGGTCACGGCGGCGCGGGAGGTCACGTCGTCGCCGTCCAGGGCGAGCGTGGCGTCGTCGAGCGCTCCGGCCCGCGAGGTCTCCACCCGGATCTGGAGTCCGGCCGCGCGCTCGGCGTTGACGAGGTCGCCGTCGGTCAGCCCCTCGGCCAGCAGGTCGGGCGCCGGCTCCCACACCAGTCCACCCGCAAACCCGACGGCCACGCCGCCGAGGACGCAGAGCAGCAGCAGCCTGCCGCGCCGGGTGAGCCGTGTCCGACGCTGGCGCCGGGGCCGCGCGACCGGGCGGTGTGCGGGGGGTCGGCGGGGGCGCGGCGCCGGCGGACGGGTCCCGGGGCGTGGACGCGGCGGCCGGCTGCGCTGGGTCGTGGTCACGCGCCTACTGTGCCTCACCGCGCGCGCCCGGCGCCACCTTTGGCGACGCCAGGGGCGGCGGGCGCCACTTTCGGCGCGCCGTCACCGGCCGGCAGGACGGGTGCAGGGCGCGGGCGAGCCGCTAGGCTGCAAGCCGCCGTCCTCTGCTTCCCGGGGTTCTCGACGCCCATGGCCTGTCTGCGCTTCGCCCTCGGCGCCGTGCTCTGCGCCGCGCTGCTCGCCGCCTGTTCGGGTTCGGGCGAGTCCGAATCGCTGGCCGCCGACCCCGACGCGGTCGCACTGCCGGCGTTGGAGACTGCCTCGCCCGGCCCGACCGCCGCGACCGAGCTGCCTACGCCAAAGCCGACCGACGCGGCCGAGGTCGGCGCGAACGAGCTCGGCGAGATCCCGGTGCTGATGTACCACCGGCTGCTGCCCGACGGCGGCGGCGAGTACGACCGCACCCCAGACGAGTTCCGCGCGGAGCTGCAGCAGCTCTACGACGAGGGCTACCGGCCTGTGCGGACGATCGACCTCGTCCGCGGCGAACTCGACGTCGCCGCCGGCATGACGCCGGTGGTGCTCACCTTCGACGACTCCACCCGCGAGCAGTTCGCCTACGCCGAGGACGCGTCGATCCAGCCCGACACCGCCGTCGGCATCCTGCTCGCCTTCGCCGAGGCGCATCCCGACTTCCCGGCCGTCGGCTCGTTCTACGTCAACACGGAGCCGTTCGGCGGCGGCCCCGACAGCGCCGCGCTGCTCGCGGACATCCACGAGCTTGGGTTCGAGCTCGGCAACCACACCGCCGGCCACGTCAACATGGGCCAGTCCGACGCCGACACCGTGCGCCGCGAGCTCGCCGCGGGCGTGGAGGTCATCACCGACGCGGTGCCGGACGCCGAGGTGCGCACGATGGCGCTGCCGCTCGGGGTCTGGTCGGAGCCCCGCGACCTTGTCTACTCCGGCAGCTGGGAGGGGACGGAGTACGTGAACGAGGGGATCCTCCTCGTCGGGTCCGACCCGGCGCCGTCGCCGTTCCACGCCGAGTTCGACCCGCACGCCATCCCCCGGATCCGCACCGCGCCGATCCCGACGGGCGAGCCTGACTACGGCTCGGGGTTCTGGCTCGACATCCTGGCCCGCAACCCCGATCGCCGCTACCGCAGCGACGGCAACCCGTCGTGGGTGTCGTTCCCCTCCGCGCTGTCCGACCAGCTCGACGAGGCCTTCGCCGACCGGGCAAACCCGTACTGAGCGGGCGTCCGCAACCTCACCCGTTGATCCTCGACATGTCGGGATACCGGTCGCCAGCTGCGGCGCCGACGGGGGCCACCTCGGCGAGGTGCGCGAGGTCGGCCGCGGTCAGCTCCACGTCGACCGCGCCGAGGTTCTCCTCGAGGTAGGCCCGGCGCTTGGTGCCGGGGATCGCGACGACGTCGTCGCCACGGGCGAGCACCCAGGCCAGCGCCAGCTGCGCCGGGGACACGTCCTTCGCCGCGGCGAGCTCTCGGACGGCACCGACGAGTTCGAGGTTGCGGTCGAAGTTGTCGCCCTCGAAGCGCGGGGACCGCCGGCGCCAGTCGTCGGGGTCGAGGTCCTCCGGGCTGGTGATCTGCCCGGTGAGGAACCCGCGGCCCAGCGGGCTGTACGCGACGAAGCCGATGCCGAGCTCCCGGACGGTCGGGAGGACCTCGTCCTCCGGCTCCCGGCTCCAGAGCGAGTACTCCGTCTGCAGCGCGCTGACCGGGTGGACCGCGTGTGCCCGCCGGATCGTCGCCGGGGCGGCCTCGGACAGTCCGAGGTAGCGGACCTTTCCGTCCGCCACCAGTTCGCTCATCGCGCCGGCGGTCTCCTCGATCGGCACGGCCGGGTCGACGCGGTGCTGGTAGTACAGGTCGATGTGCTCCACGCCCAGCCGGTCGAGCGAGGCGTCGCAGGCGGCCCGCACGTACTCCGGCCGCCCGTTGACGCCCACGAAGCTGCCGTCCGCACGGCGCTCGTTGCCGAACTTGGTCGCCACCACGACGTCCGCCCGCCGGCCGGCGATCGCCCGCCCGACCAGCCGCTCGTTGGTGAACGGGCCGTACATGTCCGCCGTGTCCAGATGGGTGACGCCGAGGTCGAGGGCCCGCTCGATGGTCGCCAGTGCCTCGTCGGTGTCGACGGTCCCGTAGAACTCCGACATGCCCATGCAGCCGAGGCCCAGCTCGCTGACCGTCAGTCCCTGCCGACCCAGTGCCCGCTGCCGCATTGTCCGCTCCTGTCGCCCGGGTGCCCTTCGGTCGCCCATTCTGACCGATGGAGCCCGGCCCGAGGCGGCGGTGCGCTCCCGCCGCGTCGCGAGCGGCCGCCCTCAGGCGCGGAGGTGCTTCTTGGCGGATCACGGGGCAGGTCATGGACCGAAGCGTCCCGCGTTGACCCGCACGGACGCCTCACCGTAGCGTGGCCGTCCCATCAGCAGGACGCTACGCGAGCCGAGGGGCCACCCATGACGATGAACCCGTTCCTGTCCGTCGGCGCGCTGCCAGACCGGCCGGCGAGGCTGCGGCGGTCGTGCCTGGCGGTGCCCGGCTCGGACCCGAAGATGATGGCCCGCGCCGCCGGCACGGAGGCCGACCAGGTGTTCCTCGATCTCGAGGACGCGGTCGCGCCGAACGAGAAGAAGGGGGCGCGGG
>JACCXR010000045.1 GCA_013696915.1 Euzebyaceae bacterium | reverse complement strand
TGCCGGCTCGCGCCGGCTCATCGCGATCGTGGTGGTGTCGCTGCCGGGACCGTATAGACGATAGCGGACACTTTCTGACCGCGGCCGGGATTATGCTCCGCCCATGTCGACGAGCACCCGGATGCTGCAGCTGCTGTCGCTCCTGCAAACCCACCGCTACTGGCCAGGTGCCGAGCTGGCCGCGCGGCTCGAGGTCAGCGCGCGGACGCTGCGTCGCGACGTCGACCGCTTGCGCGACCTGGGCTATCCCGTCGACGCCGGTCGCGGCGTGGGCGGCGGCTACCAGCTGCGAGCCGGTGCCGTGCTGCCGCCGCTGCTGCTCGACGACGACGAGGCCGTCGCCATCGCCGTCGGCCTGACCACGGCAGCGGGCGGCTCGGTGGCCGGCATCGAGGAGACGTCGGTCCGGGCGCTGTCCAAGGTCGTGCAGATGATGCCGTCCCGGCTGCGTCGTCGCGTCGACGCGCTGCAGGCCTACACCGTCCCGACCGTGCTGTCGGGGCCGACCGTCGACGCGGGCGCCCTGACCGCCATCGCGCAGGCGTGCCGCGACGACGAGCGGCTGCGGTTCGCCTACACCGCGCGCGGTGGGCAGCGGGCCGAGCGCACGGTCGAGCCGCACCGCCTCGTCTCGCTCGGACGGCGCTGGTATCTCCTCGCCTGGGACCTCGACCGTCAAGACTGGCGCACGTTTCGCGTCGACCGCCTCGCCGATCCCGCGCCCACCGGAGCGCGGTTCCGCCAGCGTGAGCTGCCCGGCGGCGACCCGGCGGCGTTCGTGCAGGCCTCGATCGCCTCGGTGCCTACGCGATACGACGTCCTGGTCACGGTCCAGGCGCCGGCGGAGGCGGTGCAGCGCGTCGTGTGCCACTGGGGCACGGTCGAGGCGGTCGACGAGGGCTCGTGCCGGCTGCGGATGGGCGTGGACTCCCTCGACTGGCCCGCCATGGTGCTCAGCGCCGTCGGCGCGCACTTTCACGTGACGCGCCCGCCCGAGCTGGCCGAGCACCTGCTCGAGACCGGGCGCCGGTTCGTCCGAGCCACCGAGCCGACACACCCCTGACCGACGAGCACGGTCGGTCCTGCGTGCTCGCTTCTGGCGAGGTGAAAGGCCATGGTCACGCCCTGACACCGCTGCTCGACGCCGCCCTCGGTCATCCACATGGCTTGCTCGGCCGTCTCGGCGGCGTGCTCATGACACGCGGGAACGAGTCCCACCTAAACCGACCGGAGCCACCGTGACGGATGGACCCAAGGCCACCGGGCAAGACACCGGCGGCGTCTACGCACTGCTTGAGCTATCAGGTGAACCACCTCCGCGGTTGTTGGCGCATGCCCTGCGCGAGCGGATCGAGCCTCTCGGCGTCGTGCCCGGCCAGTTCGCCCAGTTGCTCGCGCTCTACGAGCAGGACGGGCTCACCCAGGCGGAGCTGTGCGCACGCGTGCAGATCGAGCAGTTCACGATGGCCAACCCGCTGCCCCGCAGGAGCGCGACGGGCTGGTCGACCGTGTCCCCGACCCGGCCGATCGCCGGCGCTCACCGGTGCGGCTGACCCCGCGGGCGCGAGAGCTCGAAGGTGAGCTCGCCGTCGCCGCCCGCGCCGTGAACGCCGCGGCCACCCACGGACTCGACGAACGTGAGATCGCCAAGTTCATGGCGACGCTGGCCGCGATCATCGACAACCTCGACACCACGGGGGACCGCCCCGACCGAGCGCATCGCCTGGAGTCCTCACGGGACTTCCACGACGCGCTTGTCAGTCCGTGTGACGGGCCGTCGGCCCGGCGATCCCCGCCAGCAGCCAGCGCAGGCCGCTGTCGAAGTTCTCGCTCAGCTCCTCGGCCGGCACCGGGGAGCCTGCGCCGGGGTGGATCGGTGGCCGGGTGGCGAAGGCGGCGAACCCGATCGTGTAGACGATGAGGACGCGCAGCGCTTCGTGTGCAGCAGTTCCGCTCACGCCCGCACGAGCGAGCAGGTCGAGCATGATCTCGCCGAGGCGCTGGGCGTTGGGTCCTCGGGCGCCTTGACGGGCGAGGTAGAGCGGCACGAGATCGCGGTGGGCGAGGAGGACCTGATAGGTCGAGGCCATCAGCTCGTGCAAGCCGGCGGTGGGGTCCTCGATGTCGGCGGCGGGTGCCTCGACCTCGTCGAGGACGTCGTCGAGGACGTCGTCGATGAGCGTCGTCTTGCTGGCCACGTGGCTGTAGAGGGCGTTCGGGGCCACCTCGAGGCGCTCGGCCAGCGCGCGCATCGTGAGCGCGTCCAGGCCGCTCTCCGCCAGCAGTTGGTGAGCGGTGGCGAGCACGCGAGCGCGGCTCAGCCCGGCGCGCTGGCCGGGAGTCCGGCGCTTCTCCATGTTGATGTTGTGTACTGTACGTCGTCCAGCTATATTGAACGACGTACAGTAAGTTCCGGGTTCGAGGAGGAGTCGTCATGGGGACCGACGCCACACAGATCACCGGCCTCGCGGCCGGCGTCCCGTTCGTCGCCGTCCCGCCCATCACGGGACCAAGCACCACGACGCCGATCGTGGTGGCGTGGCACCTGATGGATGCACCCCGCACCGAGGCCGCGTTCGCGGCCGCCTTGCCGCTTAGCGGGCTAGACGCCTGGCGGATCTATCTGGGTCTGCCGATGAGCGGTTCCCGGACGCCACCCGGTGGGGATTCCGAGCTCATGCGCCTGGGCTACGAGGACGCGGTCCTCAACCTGCAGGGCCCGATCACCGACCAGGCGGCAGCGGAGTTCGGGGCTGCCGTAGCCGACCTGCGCGGTCAGCTCGACCTCGGCGACGGGCCAACGGGGCTGGTCGGCGGATCGATAGGAGCCGCGGTCGCGCAGCTCGTCACCGCGGAAGGCGACCTCGACATCCGCGCCGCGGTCCTCGTCAGCCCGCTGGTACAGCTACGCCCGGCCGTCGAGGCAATGGCGCGGGGCTACGGCGTCACCTACGCCTGGTCTGAGCCGTCCCTGGAGGTGGCGCGGCGACTGGACTTCGTCGCCCGCGCCGACGACATCGCCCAGCGCGGTCAACCAGCCGTGCTGCTCGTGGTCGGCGACGAAGACGACCCTGACGGCGTCCGCGAGCCGGCACAACAGCTGCGGGAGTCTCTCGCGAGCCGATATGCCGACCCGGAGCGGGCCGAGCTGGTCGTGATCCCGGGGATGGGACACTCCCTGGCGGACGAACCAGGCGTCGAGCCCGCCCCTCAGACCACGCAGGCGGCCGAGGTCGACGGACACGCGGTGCAGTGGCTGCGACGCCACCTGGTGCGGTGACCGTCTCGCTCCGTTCGGTGAGGCCGTCGTGGCCGGGCGACCGGACTCTCGTCAGCTGGCGCGTAGGTACTGGCGCACGGCGGAGCGGATGATCTCGGAGACGCTGGTGTGTTCTTCGGCGGCCCGGAGGAGCAGGTCGCGCTTGAGTTCAGGGTCTAGGCGCACGGACTCGACCGAGGATGCTGCCGACCCCATCGCAGGCCGACCGCGCTGGCGGCGCCGCAGCATTTCCTCGACGTCGTAGCCCTGCTCGGCCTGGTCGGCCATCGCCTCGACCATCTGGTCGGTGATCGGGGTGCCGTCCGCCTTCGTCCCGTGGGTCATAGGCATCCTCAACGGTCTCCTGACAGTAAGCGCCGGTACTTGGCGCGATGGGCATCGCGTGCATCACAGCCGGGCCCTGGGGGCGGTCCAGCACGACCAACTCGAGGAAGTTCCCGGCCTGGTCGGGGCCCAACACCAGGTAACGAGTCGGGTCCTCGCCGATCTCCTCGACCAGCAGGGCGTTGCCCAGGGCGTGGTGGATCTCCTGAGAGTCGACGCCGTGGCGGAGCGCCGACCGGAGGACCTCCACAGAGAAACTGTACTACGAAACCCTTGCCCCAGGCGACCCGCGAGGTGACCCGTAGCCGTTCGGCTTGCGGGAGACCGACGGGCCGGCGTCCGGTGACGCCCACAGGTCGGCCAAGGGCTCGCGCACCCGCCCGCCAACGTCGTCGATGCGGCGATGCGGCCAACGTCAGTCGCTGATCGCTGCCTCGGCTGTTCGCTTGACAGCGTTGAGCCTGCGGTCCCACGCGGCTGACAGGTCGGCGAGCCAACGTGCGGAGGCGTCCAGGGGGTCCGGGCGGACGGAGTGCAGCACTTCTCGGCCCGCGCGGACCCCTTCGACCAGGCCCGCGGTCTTAGCACCTGTCCGGCTGGACGCACCGGAAATGGTCGTCGCGGGAGTGCCATGGGGGATGGTTGACTGGGATGAGCCCCTTCGCGGGTGGCGCTGCGCTCTGTTGACACCGCGAGGATCAGGTCCCGGCGGCGCGGCGCCGGTAGGCGCGCATCTTGACGCGGGAGCCGCAGATCGACATGTCGCACCAGGTGCCGCTGCGGTTGCGTGAGGCGTCGTAGAACGCCCACTGGCAGTCCGGGTTGGCGCACACCTTCAGTCGGCGCCAGGTCCCGGTCTGGCCGGCGGACGCGATGGCCGCCAGCACCCGGGCGACGGCGTTGTCGTCCAGTGCTGCCGGCGCGGCGGAGCCGTCCTCACCGATTTCCGCTCGCAGCGGCGCTGCGAGCGCGAGCGCTCGAAGCCGGCCGACCACGGTGGGGTCCAACGGCTGGCCGGTGGTGTGGGTGAGCAGCACGGCGCGGATGGCTTCCCGCAGATCTCGGAGGGCCTCCAGGTCCGCACCTGCTGCGGTGCGGCTCAACCGGTCGGTCCCGCGCATCAGGTTGCGCGTGTTCACCAGGTCTTGGACGAGGTCCAGCGGTGGCGGAGCGCCACGGTCACTGGCCTGGGATGACGTCGGCGGTGGGCCGGTTCCTTCCGTGCTGCCCATGCCTCCCATTGTGCCGACGTGCGCCAGTAGTTACCGTCTATCAAACTATGAAGGTAACGAGCCGAGCGTGTGAACCGCCGAGTCCGGTCACGCTGGCGTTCGCCGGCACGTCGGCGATCGCCGTCGCGTACGGGTTCGCGCGGTACGGCTTCGGCTTGTTCGTCCCGGTGTTCTCCGACCGGTTCGATCTGTCGACCGCGGCGGTCGGGCTCATGTCCAGCGCCGCCTACGTGTCGTACCTGGTGGCGATGCTCGCCGCTGGCGTCCTCACGGCCCGCTTCGGGCCGCGGCCACCGATCGCCGCGGGTGCCGGTTGCGCGGCCGTGGGGATGGCGGCGATCGCTGCCGCGACGGGGCCGGTGGTGTTGACGATCGGCGTGGTGGTGGCAGCCGCCAGCCCGGGGCTGTGCTGGGCACCGTTCTCCGACGCCGTGGCCGCGCACGTTCGCCAACCAGACCGCGCGCGGGTGCTGTCGGTGATCAGTACCGGCACTTCGTTCGGTCTCGTCGTCGCCGGCCCAGTCGCCTGGTTGGCAAGCACGCACGGCACCGGGTGGCGCCTGGCCTGGGCGGGCTTCGCCCTCGCCGCCGCGGCGTGCGCGGTGTGGAACGCACTGCTCCTGCCCGGCGGGCGAGCCAGCCAGCCCCCGCCGCGGGCAGCGCAGGCCACGGCGCTGACGGTGTCACGGCCGCGCCGCAACGGCCTCGCCTGGGTGGCGCGCGCCGGCGCCGGCCGGCTGCTGGGGCAGTCGGCCGTCTACGGCCTTGTCGCCTCCGTCTTCTTCACCTTCGTCGTCGACCTCGTCGCCCGCGCCGGTCTCCCCGACACCTGGCGGCTGCTGCTGCTGACCCTGGTCGGTGTCGGCGGGATCAGCGGCATCGCCACCGGAGACGCCGCCCGCCGTTTCGGCATCCGGCGCTCGGTGACCGGCTGCCTGCTGCTGCTCGCCGCAGCGCTTGCCTGCCTCGCCTCGGCAGGTCACTCCCCAACCGTGACGGCGTTGGCCGCGGTGGGATTCGGTGCCGCGTACATGCCCCTCGCCGCGTTGCTGGCGCTGTGGAGCCAAGACGTCTACGCGGACCGGCCAACCAGTGGGTTCACCGTGACGCTCACCGCCCTCGCCGTCGGATCGATCGCGGGCCCCGCCACCTTCGGCGCCTTCGCACACGCCCACGGGCTACCGACCACGTTCCTCGTCATCGCCGGCATCACGCTGGCCAGCGTCAGCCTGCGCCCACCACGCCCGGGTGAGCATCGACCCTGTCCGGCGGTGCCGTCCGGGAAGCCCCACGGCCTTGCGCTCTGGCGCCCGACGCGCCATTGTGGCGCCATGCCGAGCGTGCAGATCAAGGACGTGCCCGAGCACACCCACGCCGTCCTCCGTCAGCGGGCAGCGGCTGCCCACCAGTCGCTGCAGGAGTACCTGCGCATGCGCTTGATCCAGGAGGCTGACACCCCGACCGTCGACGAGGTGCTCGAGCGCGCCGGCGGCAGGGCCGGCGGTCGTGTGCCGTTCTCGATCGCAGCCGACGTGGTCCACGAGGACCGTGCTCGTCGTTGACGCGAGCGTCCTCGCGCCCGCGCTGGCCGACGACGCCTCCGACGGCGACGCCGCTCGCGCGCGGCTGCGCGGTGAAGCACTCGTCGCGCCCGAGCTGATCGACCTCGAGGTCGCGTCCGTGCTCCGACGGCAACTGCTGGCCGGGGACCTCGATGCTCGACGAGCCGAACTGGCCCTGACGGACTTGGTCGACCTGCCGGTGAGACGGGTCCCACACCGGCGGCTGCTCACCCGGTGTTGGGCACTCCGGCAGAATCTGACGGTGTACCACGCCGCCTACGTCGCCCTGGCCGAGCTGCTGGACCTTGTTCTCCTCACCGCCGACGCACGTCTGTCGAAGGCGCCAGGCCTCCGCTGCGAGGTCGAGGTGCTGCGCTGATCCGGCGGCCGGAGCGCGGCGACCCGGCGCTGCTCGAGCGCGCGCTGCGGGCGGGCGGCAACCGGGTTGCCGCCGCCCCTCCATGGGTAGCGCAGCGGGATGGAGATCGAACGTCGGCTGCTCGTCGAGATGCTCTTCGAGCGCAACGAGCTGGACAAGGCCGAACGCGCCGAGCGTGACCTGCCGGAGCGGTTCGAGCCGCTCGCGCACCACGAGACGCTCACTGCGCTCGGCATCGACCCGGCGCTGCTGATGACCCAGGCGGACAACCTCGAGTCGTGACGCCGCCGGTCAGCTGACGACGAGCGCGTCGCCGGAGACGTCGACCTTGACGGTCTGCCCCTCGGCGATGCGGCCGTCGAGGAGTGCCAGCGCCGCGCGGTCCTCGAGCTCCTTGCGCAGCACCCGCTTGAGGGGGCGGGCGCCGAAGACGGGGTCGTACCCGCGCTCGGACAGCCAGTCCTTGGCGGCGCCGGTGAGCTCCAGCGACAGGTCGCGCTGCGCGAAGCGGGCGCGCACCCGTTCGAGCTGGACGTCGACGATGCGCCGGAGCTCGGTGCGGCCGAGCCGGGAGAAGATCAGCACCTCGTCGAGGCGGTTCAGGAACTCGGGGCGGAAGTGCTCGCGGACCGCCGCCATCACGCGCTCGCGGATGGCGTCCTCGGACTGGGTCGGGTCGAGGATGTACTGCGAGCCGAGGTTCGACGTCATGATCACCACGGTGTTGCGGAAGTCCACCGTGTGGCCCTGGCCGTCGGTCAGGCGCCCGTCGTCGAGCACCTGGAGCAGTGCGTTGAAGACGTCGGGGTGGGCCTTCTCGACCTCGTCGAGCAGGACGACCGAGTAGGGGCGCCGGCGCACGGGCTCGGTGAGCTGGCCGCCCTCCTCGTAGCCGACGTATCCCGGCGGCGCGCCGACGAGGCGCGACACCGTGTGCTTCTCCTGGAACTCGCCCATGTCGAGGCGGACCATCGCCCGCTCGTCGTCGAAGAGGAACTCGGCGAGCGCGCGGGCGAGCTCGGTCTTGCCGACGCCGGTCGGCCCGAGGAACAGGAACGACCCGAGGGGGCGGTCGGGGTCGGCCAGGCCCGCGCGGGACCGCCGCACCGCGTCGGCGACCGCGCCGACGGCCTCGTCCTGGCCGACGACGCGCTCGCGGAGCGTGTCCTCCAGGCGGACGAGCTTGTCGCGTTCGCCCTCGAGCAGGCGGGCGACGGGGATGCCGGTCCACTTGCCGACGACCTCGGCGACGTCCTCGGCGTCGACCTCCTCCTTCAGCATGCGCTGGTCGGCCTGGAGGTCGGCAAGGCGCTGCCCGGCCTCGGCGAGCTCGCGCTCGTGGGTCGGGACGGTCCCGTAGCGCAGCTCGGCGGCGGTCTGGAGGTCACCGTCGCGCTCGGCGCGGTCGGCGCGCTCACGGGCCTCCTCGATGCGCTGCTTGCAGTCGCGGACGGCGGCGATGGCGGTCTTCTCGGCCTCCCAGTGGGCCTTCAGGGTGCCCATCTCCCCGCGCAGCGTCTCCAGCGTGTCGGAGATCTCGGCGAGCCGGTCCTGCGCGCCGGCGTCCGAGTCGCCGCTGAGCGCGGCCTTCTCGATCTCTAGCTGCTTGATCCGCCGGTCGAGCGCATCGATCTCCGACGGCATCGAGTCGATCTCGATGCGCAGGCGGGAGGTCGCCTCGTCGATCAGGTCGATCGCCTTGTCCGGCAGGAACCGCTCGGTGAGGTATCGGTCGGACAGGCGGGCGGCCGCGACCAGCGCACCGTCGGTGATGCGCACGCCGTGGTGGACCTCGTAGCGCTCCTTGAGGCCGCGGAGGATCGCCACGGTGTCCTCGGCGCTCGGCTCGCCGACGTGGATCGGCTGGAAGCGGCGCTCGAGCGCCTTGTCCTTCTCGACGTCGCGGTACTCGTCGAGGGTGGTCGCGCCGATCATGCGCAGCTGCCCGCGGGCGAGCATCGGCTTGAGCATGTTGCCGGCGTCCATCGCGCCCTCGGCCTTGCCCGCCCCGACGATCGTGTGGAGCTCGTCGACGAAGGTGATGATCTGCCCCTCGGCCGCGGCGATCTCCTTGAGGACGGCCTTGAGCCGCTCCTCGAACTCGCCGCGGTACTTCGCGCCGGCGATCATCGCTCCGAGGTCGAGGGTCACGAGGCGCTTGTCCTTCAGCCCCTCGGGCACGTCGCCCGCGACGATGCGCTGCGCGAGGCCTTCGACGATCGCGGTCTTGCCGACGCCGGGGTCTCCGATGAGGACGGGGTTGTTCTTCGTGCGCCGGGACAGGACCTGGATGACCCGGCGGATCTCCTCGTCACGACCGATCACCGGGTCGAGCCGGCCGTCGCGCGCCGCCGCGGTGAGATCGGTCGCGTACTTTTCGAGCGCCTCGTAGGTGCCCTCCGGCGTCTGGCTGGTGACGCGCTGGTTCCCGCGCACCGCCCGGAGCGCCTCGAGCAGCTCGTCGCCGGCGACGCCCGCCGCGCGCAGCAGCTTGCCGGCGGCACCGTTCTCGGCCGCGAGCGCCAGCAGCAGGTGCTCGGTGGACGTGTAGTCGTCACCGAGGGCGCCGGCGCGGGCCTGGGCGTCATCGAGCACGCCCGCCAGCGCGCGGCCGAGGCTTGGCTGACCGGTCGAGCCGTGCGCAGCGGGCAGCTCCGCCAGCGCCGCGTCGACCTGCGCGCGCAGCGCCGTCGGCGTGGTGCCGAGGCGGCCGAGCACCGGATAGACCGGCCCCTCCGACTGGCCGAGCAGGGCGGCGAGCAGGTGGAGGGGCGCGACCTCCGGATGCCTGCGCTCGGCGGCGGCCGCGACCGACACCTGGAGCGCCTCCTGGGCCTTGAGCGTGAAGCGGTTGATGTCCATGGCGCCCACTCTACCGTTGGCCTAGCAACAAATCTATGCGCGACAGCATTAAGTTCTGGGCGGCGGCGGTTGCACCGATCGGACGGTACGGCGACCTACTCTCCGCTCATGCCCGCCTCACGGTCGCAGATGCCGGGTGGTCCCTGGCTCGCCAAGGTCGCCGTCGGGACGTTGACGGCATTCTGCCTGGCCGTGGCCGGCTTCGCGGCCGACGGCTCCGTCGCCGCGTCCCCGCAGCCGACCGTGTCGGCGGAACCGGTGACCCTGGCGGTGGCCGTCCCGCCGTCGCCGGTGCCCACCCCGGTTCCCCCTCCGCCCGCCTCCTCCACCGCGGCGCCGCCTCCGCCGGCGCCCCCACGGGCGTTCACGATCGCCGTCACGGGCGACATCCTCACGCACTCGCCGGTCGTCCGGGTCGCGCAGGCCAGCGGCGCGACCGTCGGGCTGCCCTACGACTACCGGCCGATGTTCGCCGACGTCGCACCGCTGCTCTCCGCCGCCGACCTCGCCGTGTGCCACCTCGAGACGCCGCTGTCCCCGGACGGGCAGGGCCTGTCCTACTTCCCGGTGTTCACGGTGCCGCGCGAGATCGCCGACGCCGTGGCCTGGGCGGGCTACGACGCCTGCTCCACCGCGTCGAACCACTCCGTCGACGGCGGTGCCGCGGGGGTGACGGACACGCTCGACGTCCTCGATGCGGCCGGGATCCCCCACGCCGGCATGGCCCGGTCGCCCGATGAGGGGGCCACGCCGCGGCTGCTCGACGTGAACGGGGTCACGGTCGGGCACCTGTCCTACACGTACGGCCTCAACGGGTTCTCGCTGCCCGCTGACAAGCCCTGGCTCGTCGACCTGATCGACGCCGACCGGATCCTCGCCGAGGCGCGGGCCGCGCGGGCGGCGGGCGCGGAGTTCGTGCTCGTCAGCGTCCACTGGGGCGAGCAGTACCTGACCGCGCCGACCGAGCAGCAGTCGGCGCTCGCCCACCAGCTGCTCGCCGCGCCCGAGGTCGACCTGATCGCCGGCCACCACGCGCACGTCGTCCAGCCGGTCGAGCGCATCGGCGACAAGTGGGTGGCCTACGGGCTCGGCAACTTCCTGTCGAACCAGTCCGGCCGCTGCTGCGCGGCCGGCACGCAGGACGGCGTCATCGTCCGCTTCACCGTTGCCGAGCGCGACGGCCGCTTCGTCGTCGCCGGGGCCCGCTACGAGCCCACCTGGGTCGAGCCGGGCACCTACCGCATCGTGCCCGTCCTGGCTGCGCTCGCCGACCCCGCCACGCCACCCGGCCTGCGGGCGGCCCTGGAGGCCTCGCGCGCCCGGACCGCCGACGCGATCGGCATGCTCGGCGCCCCGGCGACGCCCGCAGTCGCGCAGTTCCCCTGACGCCGGGGCGGCCGCCGGCGCGGCGATCCCCGACGCAGGACGCATGAAGGGATCGAAGGGTAGGCGACACTACCGTCGCCTACCCTTCAAAGGTTGGCCTCTCCGCCTCTCCATCCCATGACTGCCCCGTGCCGTAATAGGCCTCGTCCTCGTGTGCGATGAGGCTGACGCTGCCAAGCGTCGGACGGGACCCGGACTTGCGCAGGGAAGCCGGGCGTGCGATCGGCTTGCCGCGCTTCGTCATGACGATCGAATCCTTCATCCGCGCGACGTGGTGGAGCAGTGCCAGACAGCGGGACTTGAGCCACGTTCCCCTCATGAATCATGGGCTCCTTCGCCACACTGGCTTCCAAGAGTGCCGGCTGATGACCATGTCGGTGTATGAAGGATGAAGCTTGGACGCTTGAATGTGCACCTTCAGCGGCGGCGGGCAGAGGGGTGGCGTTCGATCGCGCCGGGTCGGTAGAGCACGAGCTCGGCGCCGGTCCGGCGCACCGCCTCGTGCAGCGCGGCCCGGGCCTCCTGCCTGACCCGGTCGACGGCGTCCTGGGCGTCGGCGAGCTGGTCGGCGAGCGCCTCCACCTGGTCTTGGAGATCGAGGATCCGCAGGACGCCGGCGAGGTTGACGCCCTCGCCCTGCGTCAGGTCCTGGATGAGGCGCACCCGCTCGACGTCGCGGTCGGAGTAGCGGCGCGTGCCCCCGGAGGTCCGCGCCGGCTTGAGGAGCCCCTTGCGCTCGTAGGTCCGGAGCGTCTGCGGGTGGACCCCGGCGAGCTCGGCAGCGACCGAGATGATGTAGACCGCGGCGGGCCTGACCACCGACCGCTACCCCTGCTCCGGCGCGGTCATGGCGGACTCGAGGTGGTCGCGGATCCCGCTGTCGTCCATCGCGGCGAAGTCCTCCAGGGCCTTGCGCTGGGTCTTCGTCAGCCGTTTGGGCACCGCGACGTCGACGGTCACGAGCAGGTCGCCCGGCTTGCCGTTGCCCCTGGGTGCGCCGTGCCCCTTGACCCGGAACGTCTTCCCCGACTCCGTGCCCGGCGGGACCTTGAGGGTCACGGGGCCGTCGAGGGTCGGCACGGTGATCCTCGCGCCGAGCGCCGCCTCGGCGAACGTGATGGGCACCCGCATCGTCAGGTGTTCGCCGCGGCGCCCGAAGACCTCGTGGGGTGCGACGTGCACGTTGACGAAGAGGTCTCCGGCCGGCCCTCCCGCAGACCCAGGTTCGCCCTTGCCTGACAGCCGGACCCGTGCGCCGTCCTTCACCCCGGCGGGGATGCGCGCCTTGATCTCGCGCGGCCGGTTCACGACGCCCGAGCCGTCGCAGGTCTGGCAGGGTTCGGGGATCAGCCGACCGGTGCCGCCGCAGGTGGTGCACGGGGAGGAGAAGCCGAACAGGCCCTGGTTCTCGGTGACCAGGCCGCGGCCGTTGCACGTCGAGCAGGTCACGGGGCTGGTGCCGGGCTTCGCTCCCGAGCCGCCGCAGGTGGTGCACTGCGCGCGGCCGGAGACCCGCAGCGTGACGGTGACCCCGGCGATCGCGTCGGCGAAGGACAGGGTGACGGCGGTCTCGACGTCTCGGCCGCGCCGCGCGCCCGCCGTCCGACCCGGCCCGCGCCTGCCGGCGGGTCCAGGAGTGGTCCAGGCCCCCTCGCCGCCACCCTGGCCGAACATCTGTCCCAGGAGGTCGCCGAGGTCGAACGCCTGCCCGCCCGCTCCGCCGGGGAAGCCGGCGCCGCCGCCGGGAAACCCTCCGCCGGGGAACCCGCCGCCCCGAAACGCGCCGGATCCGACGAGCTCACGCACCTCGTCGTACTCCTTGCGCTTCTCGGCGTTGGACAGCACCGAGTGGGCCTCGCTGACCTCCTTGAACCGGGACTCCGACTCCTTGTCGCCGGGCCGGGCGTCGGGGTGCAGCTTGCGCGCCAGCTTGCGGTACGCCTTGCTGATGTCAGCGTTCGACGCGTCCTTGGTCACCCCAAGCACGCCGTAGTAGTCCTTCTCGAAGTAGTCCCTCTGGCTCATCGCCCTGTCTCTTCAGATCCCAAGCTCACGACCGCCACGAGGACCGCGGGGAGCTTTCCGGCACGATTGTCCGGGGCCGACAGGGAGCCGGAGGTCACCGCGCCACCTTCACCGAGGCCGGCCGCAGCACCCGTCCCTTGAACCGGTATCCAGTGCGAAGCACCTCCTCCACCAACGGCTCCTCGAGCGGCTCCTCGGCCTCCACCTGCATCAACGCCTCATGCCAGGTCGGGTCGAACGGCGCGCCGACCCCCGGCACCTCTTCGAGCCCGGCCCTCCGCAGCACGCCCGTCAGCTCGGTGTGCACCATCTCGACGCCCTTCGCGAGACGTTCGTCGTCGGTGCCCCTTGCGGCGTCCAGCGCGAAGCCGAAGTTGTCCAGGACCCCGATCAGCTGCGAGCACAGCTGGGCGGCCCCGCGGTCGAGGGCCTCCATCAGCTCGCGGGTCTTGCGCTTGTTCAGGTTCTCGTAGTCCGCACGGGCCCGGCGCAGCTGGTCGAGGTAGGAGTCGCGTTCCTGTTCGGCGTCGGCCAGCGCCTGCCGGAGGTCCTCGGTCGGGGCGGCGGTTTCCGGGGCGTCCGCGCCGCCGGGAGGTTCGGGGTCGGCCTCGGCCACGTCGGCTCCGGCCCGCTCGTTCCCCGCGCTCTTGGCGTCCGCTTCCGGGTCGGCGTCGGCTTCCGCGTCTGCGGCCGCTTCCGCGTCGGCGTGGGCTTCCGCGTGGGCGTCGGCTTCCGGGTCGGCGGCCGCGCCCATCGTGTGGTCGGTCGCGTCCGACGCGAAGCCGTCGGCCGGCGCGCCGGCGGGCCCGGCGGCGGCGAGGTTCTCCGCCGCCGGGTCCGCGTCGGTCCGGGGGTCCGTCACGCCGCGCCCTTGTCGTCGCGGTCCTGGCCCTCGTCGACCACCTCGGCGTCCACGATGTCCTCGTCATCCGCCGCGCCGGAGTCCCCGGTGAAGCCGCCGGCCGTCTGCTGCCCGGCCTGCTCGGAGGCCGTCGCGGCATAGAGGGCCTGCCCGACCTCCTGGCTGACGCGCATCAGCTGATCGGTCGTGTTGGAGATGGCGTCGCTGTCGGTGCCGTTCAGCGCCTCGCGGACCGCGCCCTGCGCCTCCTCCAGGCGGGCCTTGTGCTCGGCGTCGATCTTGTCGCCGTTGTCGCGGAGGAGCTTCTCGGTCTGGTAGAGCAGGTTGTCGGCGTTGTTGCGGGCGTCGGCCTCAACCTTGCGCTTGCGGTCCTCGTCGGCGTAGGCCTCGGCGTCGCGGACCATCTTGTCGATGTCCTCCTTGGGCAGCGCCGACTGGCCCGTGATCGTCATCGACTGCTCCTTGCCCGTGCCGCGGTCCTTGGCGGACACGTGCACGATGCCGTTCGCGTCGATGTCGAACGTGACCTCGACCTGCGGCACGCCGCGGGGCGCCGGCGGGATGTCGACGAGCTGGAACTTGCCGAGGGTCTTGTTGAACCCGGCCATCTCGCGCTCGCCCTGCAGGACGTGGATCTCGACCTGCGGCTGGTTGTCGTCGGCCGTGGTGAAGACCTCGGACTTGCGGGTAGGGATGGTCGTGTTCCGCTCGATCAGCCTGGTCATGACGCCGCCCTTGGTCTCGATGCCGAGCGACAGCGGCGTGACGTCGAGGAGCAGGACGTCCTTGACCTCACCCTTGAGGACCCCGGCCTGCAGCGCGGCGCCGACCGCGACCACCTCGTCGGGGTTCACGCCCTTGTGGGCGTCCTTGCCGCCGGTGAGCTCCCTGACAAGGTCGACGACGGCGGGCATGCGCGTCGAGCCGCCGACGAGGATGACGTGGTCGATGTCCTCCGCCTTGATGTTCGCGTCGCGGATGGCCGCGTGGTACGGCGCCCGGGTGCGGTCGAGCAGGTCGGCGGTCATCTGGTTGAACTGCGCGCGGGTGAGGGTCTGCTCGAGGTGGAGGGGTCCGTCGGCCGTCGCCGTGATGAACGGCAGGTTGATCGACGTCTCCGTCGTCGAGGAGAGCTCCTTCTTCGCCTTCTCGGCGGCCTCCTTGAGGCGCTGCCGCGCCATCTTGTCCTTGCCGAGGTCGACGCCGTGGTTGTCCCTGAACGACTTGATCAGCCAGTCCATGACCGCCTGGTCCCAGTCGTCACCGCCGAGGTGGGTGTCGCCCGAGGTCGACTTGACGTCGAAGACGCCCTCGGCGATCTCGAGCACGGACACGTCGAACGTGCCGCCGCCGAGGTCATAGACCAGGACGGTCTGCTCCTCCTCCTTGTCCAGGCCGTAGGCGAGGGCCGCCGCGGTCGGCTCGTTGATGATCCGCAGGACCTCCAGACCGGCGATCTGCCCGGCCTCCTTGGTGGCCTGCCTCTCGGAGTCACCGAAGTACGCCGGCGCGGTGATGACCGCCTGGCTGACGTCCTCGCCGAGGTAGGCCTCGGCGTCCCGCTTGAGCTTCATCAGGATGCGGGCGCTGATCTCCTGCGCGGTGTAGTTCTTGCCGTCGACCGTCGTCTTCCAGTCCGTGCCCATGTGCCGCTTGACGGACTGGATCGTGCGGTCGGGGTTCGTGACGGCCTGCCGCTTCGCCACCTCGCCGACGAGCACCTCGCCCGACTTCGAGAAGCCGACGACCGACGGGGTCGTCCGCGTTCCCTCGGCGTTCGCGATGACGGTCGGTTCGCCGCCTTCGAGCACGGCGACCACCGAGTTCGTGGTGCCGAGGTCAATCCCGACTGCCTTTGCCATGTCGCTGCCACCTCCGCGCCCAGCGGGCGCTCGATTGCTGACGTTCGCACCAGGCTAACGTCAGGGTGTGAGGCTGGCAACTTCCCTGAGCGTGGAACGCTCAATCTTCTAGCTGCGCCACCGCCGGCTGATCCGCCGTCCGCGGGAGTCGGCTTCGTCGGCGCCGTTGAACACCGCCATGAGCACGAACGGCAGCGCCACGAAGAACACCCCGAGCACCCACATCGACCACGTCTCCATCGCCACCTCCACTCCCCGCGCCGGCGCGTTGCCTGAGCGGGTGGTCATTGTGCGTGCGGGCGAAACGTCCCCGCGAGCCGGACGGGCGACCCCGGCACCCCCGGCGTCGAGGGCCATTGAGCCCCGCGACGCCTCGGTCAGGAGGCCGGCGGCAGGCCGTCGGGGACGGCCACCATCCAGCCCTCCTCCAGGCCGACGTCGTCGAAGAAGCCCTGGTTGACCTCGAGGGCGCCGGTGTAGGAGGTGCCCGGCGGGTACGTGGGGCACGGGTCCGCCGTGCACGGCTCCATGTCGAGCACCGCGACCACGGTCCCCTCGGCGTCGTAGAAGGCGATCGACAGCGGGATGAGCGTGTCCTTCATCCAGAACGCGCCCTGCGTCGGGCCGGGGAACCGGAAGATCATGCCGGCGCCGGCCGGGAGTTCCTCGCGGCCCATGAGCCCCCGCGCGCGCGTCTGCGGGTCGGACGCCACGTAGACCGGGACGGTCACGGCCGCGCGGCCGGGTCCCCGCAACTCGATGTCCGCGAGGTCGAAGGGCTCGGAGGGCGGGAGGGTCGCGGGCGGGCTCGTGGTCGCGGGCGGGCTCGTGGTCGCGGCCGTGGCGGCGTCGGTCGTCTCATCGGGCGCGGTCGTCCCCGCGGGGGCGGATGCGGTGGCTGCCGGGGCCGGGGCCGTCGGGCCACGTGAAGGGCCGGACGATGCGGACTCCGCGGCCGTTGTGGCCCCGGAGCACCCCGCGGCGAGCGCGGCCGCGCCGAGCAGGACGGCCGCGCGGCGCAGAGGGCGTGACATGTCCGGTTCAGCATACGAAAGCGACGTGCGCGGCCCGCGGCGCCTCGGCGCTTCGCGCCCCAGTCCGGGCAGTGAGGCATCCTTCCGTCCGGTCCGCGTCGAAGCACCATCGACGTCGCCTCCGAGAGGAACCCCGTGCCCGATCGTCTCACCCGGCGCCGGCTCCTGCGCCAGAGCGGCATCCTGGCCGGCGCGCTGGGCGCCGGCCCGCTGCTCGCCGCCTGCGCGCGGGTCGAGCCCGAGGCCGGCGCGGGTGCGACCGCGACGGCCGCGCCGACACCTCCGGCCACGGCCTCGCCGCCGGGGGGGTTCGAGGGCGAGGCGATCACGCTGCTCGTGTACTCGGGGCTGACAGAGGAGCTCTACAAGCAGCACTTCGTGCCCCAGTTCCAGGCCGCGACCGGTGCGACCGCGACCATCGACTCCGCCTGGACCGAGGGCATCGCCCGCCTGGAGGCCGCCCCGGAGGAGGACCCGCCGTTCGACCTCGTCCTCACCGACCCCACCCAGGGCCTGCCGGCGATCGCGGCGGGCCTGTTCCAGCAGTTCGACACCGGCCGCATCGCCAACGCCGCGGCCTTCGCGCCGCAACTGCTCGACACGACCGTGTGGGAGGAGGGCTACGGGTTGCCGTTCCATTCCAGCTCGATGACGCTCGCGACGAACACGGAACTGCACCCGGAGCCCTACCGCACCTGGGCCGAGCTGCTCTCCGAGCCCCCGCCGCAGGGCGTCATGCTCTACACGCTCCCGTACATGTCGCTCTCCACGTTCGCCGCGATGCGGGCCGAGCAGGAGGGCGATCCGGCGGCCGGCGCGCAGATGCTGCGCGACGATCTCGACGGCGTGCTCGCCTTCGCCGTCGAGCACCGCGACCTCGTCACCTACTTCTGGCCGTCGACCACCGACGGGGTCAACGCGCTCGTCCAGGGCAACGTCGCCGCCGGGAACATCCACGGCAACGGGCTGCTCGCCCCGATCCGCGACGGCCGGCCTGTGGCCGGCGTGGTCCCGCCGGGGACGGCCGCCTACGCCCAGCTGTTCTTTGCGGTGCCGCGAGATGTCCGCAACGTGGACCTGTCGCTCGCGGCGATGGACCACGTGGCGAGCCGCGAGTTCCAGGAGGCGCTGGCGTCCTCCGGTGAGTACGCCGCGGCGATCCCGGAGGTCGCGGCGGCGCAGGCGGCGCGCGACGAGGCGTGGGCGCAGGCGTTCCCCTCGACCGCCGAGGAGTTCGCGGCGCTGACCTACTACCCCTACGACGTGTACGCCGAGCACGCCGACCGCATCGCCGAGGTGTGGGACCGCGAGGTCCTGCGCAGCGTCTGACCGGCGTGTCCGACCAGGCGGTTCCGGCGCTCGCGGTGCGCTCGCTGGCGCGCCGCTACGGCGCCGTCGAGGCGCTGCGCGGCGTTGATCTGGAGGTGCGGGCCGGCGAGCGGTTCTGCCTGCTCGGGCCGTCCGGGTCCGGCAAGACCACGCTGCTGCGGCTCGTCGCCGGGTTTGAGGCCGCCGACGCGGGGACGGTCGAGATCGCCGGGCGGCGGGTCGACCGCCTGCCGCCCGAGCGGCGGGGCGTCGGCGTCGTCTTCCAGGACTACGCGCTCTTCCCCCACCGCACGGTGGCCGAGAACGTCGGGTTCGGGCTGCGGATGCAGCGGATGGCCCGGGCCCGGCGGGTCGAGCGGGTGGCGGACATGCTCGCCCTGGTCCGACTCGGCGACCTCGCAGACCGCCGGCCGGACCAGCTGAGCGGCGGTCAGCGGCAGCGGGTCGCCCTGGCGAGGGCGCTCGCGCCCGCCCCGGCGCTGCTGCTGCTCGACGAGCCGCTGGCGAACCTCGACCGCCGGTTGCGCGAGTCGCTCCGCGCCGAGATCGTCGATGTGCACCGGCAGGTCGGGGTGACGATCGTCCTCGTCACGCACGATCAGGAGGAGGCGCTCTCCTTCGCCGACCGGGTCGGTGTCCTGCGGGACGGGAGGCTGGAACAGGTCGGCGCTCCCGTCGAGGTCTGGCAGCGGCCCGCGAGCCGCTTCGTGGCCGGCTTCCTCGGCGAGATGAACCTGCTGCCGGCGCGCCCCGAGCCCGGCGGCCGAGCGTTCGTCGACGCGCTCGGTGCGAGCCTGCCCGTGGCCGGCGAGTCTCCCGCCGGCGTCGTCGTCGCCTGCGTCCGGCCCGAGGCGCTGCGGCTCGAGCGCGACGGCGTCGGCTCGGGAGCCCGCGCCGGGGCCGGTGTCCCCGGGGTGGTCCAACACGCCGCCTACGCGGGGGGCAGCGTGACGTACCGGGTCGCGATGGACACCGGTCTCCAGATGCTCGTGCGCGCGGCGCTCCCCGACGGGCGACCGGCGTTCGCCGCCGGCGCCCAGGTCGCGGTCCACTCGGAGGAGGTGGCGTGCAGGCTGCTGCCGAGCTGACCCCCGGCGCTCCCGGCGCGGCCGCCGCTGCGCGGAGGGCGGTCGCCGGCCGGGGACTGCTGCTGGTCGCGCCGGCGCTGCTCTTCGTCGTGGTGCTGTTCCTGGTGCCCTTCCTCGCGGTGGCCCGCATCAGCGTCGCCGGACCGGCGGTGCCGGGCAGCAGGACGTTCTTCGACCTGTCGGTGCTGGCGCCGGGGAACCTCCCCGCACTGGCGGCCGACCCGCTGTTCCGGAGCGTCCTGGGCGTGACGTTGCGGCTCGGCCTCGTCACGACGGTCGTGTGCATGGCGGTCGCGGTGCCGTTCGCCGCGTACGTCCACCGGGCCCGGGGCTGGTGGAAGACGGTGCTCGTCGCGGCGATCATCCTGCCCAAGCTCGTGAACCTCCTCGTGCTGCTCTACGGCGTGCTGCTGATCCTCGGCAACCGCGGCTTCCTCAACCAGGGGCTGCAGGGGCTCGGCCTCGTCGACCGGCCGCTGCCGCTGTTCGGGAACCTCTTCGCGGTGGTGTTCACCGAGGTGCTCGTGGTCCTGCCGTACCCGCTGCTCGTCCTGCTGGCTGCCTTCTCGGCGGCCGACGCCCGCCAGTTCGACGCGGCGCGGTCCCTGGGCGCCGGACCCGTGCGGGCGTACCTGGAGACCGTGATCCGGCCGGCGTGGCCGGCCGCGGGCGGGGCGGCGCTGATCACCGCCGTGTGGGGATTCGGCGCGTTCGTCGGGCCGCTGGTGCTCGGCAACCCGCCGTACTACACCGTGGCCGTCGAGGTCTACACCCGGGCGCTGGAGCGGCTCGAGTGGGTCGACGCGGCCGGATGGGCGCTGCTCGGCGTGCTCGCATTCGGTGCCGTCGTCGCCCTGCCCGCCCTCGTCGTGCGGCGGAGGCGATCGTGAGGCTCGCCGGACGTGCGGCGTGGCACCTGTTGGCCGTCGCGGTGGCGGCGTTCCTTCTGTCGCCGCTGGTGCTGAGCGTGCTCGTCTCGCTGTACCCGGGCCGGTCGATCGGCCTGCCGACGCTCGCCACCGGGCTGACGCCCGACTGGTACCGGATCGTGCTCGGCGACCCGCTGTACCGGCAGGGCCTGCTTTCCAGCCTGGCGGTGGGAGTGCTGACCGCGGCGATCTCGGTGGGCCTGGGGCTGCCACTCGCCGTCGCGGAGTTCCGGCACCGGTGGGTCCGGCCGGTCGCGGCTCTGGTGGTGCTGCCGGCGCTCGTCCCGTCGGTGGTCCTGGGGATGCAGAGCTTGGTCGCCTTCGAGATGCTCGGGCTGCGGGGGACCCGGCTGGGGCTGGCGCTCGCGCACACGCTGTGGGGGCTCCCGCTGGCGTATCTCGTGCTGCGCGCGGCGTACCGCCGGCTCGACCCCCGGCTGCGCGACGCCGCGCGATCGCTGGGAGCTGGACCGTGGCGGGCCGGGTGGGAGGTCACGCTGCCGCTGCTCGTCCCGTCGCTGGTGGTGGCGGCGCTGCTCGCCTTCGTGGCGAGCATCAACGAGCTTGTCATGAGCCTGTTTCTGGCGTCGGGATCGGTGCGCACGCTGCCGACGATCATCTGGCCGCAGGTGCGCCACGCCGTCCGTCCCGACGTCGCCGCAGCCTCGGGGCTGCTGCTGCTGCTGGCGGTCGCGGCAGCGGGCGTCGCGCTCGCCGTGTGGCGCCGGGCCGCGCGGCCGCGGTAACCGGGCGCGGGCGCTGTTCCGATGGCGGCGGCCGGGCGCGTGGCCGCTGTAGCCGCGCGCGGAGGTTGTTCCGACGGCCCCGGCAGCCGCGGTAGTCGCGCGCGACTTGTCCACAGGCGGTCGGGATCACCCCTACCGCCGGGGTCGCGGCGTCCGTAGGCTGCCCGTGGTCGCTGTCGCCACCGAAGGGCTGCCCGTGCCCCAAACGCTCGGTCCGTCATCGGCGCCGCGTCGTGCCCTGTTGTGCGGCCTCATCGCCCTGGCGGTGGCCTGCACCGACGCCGGCGCCGACGAGGACCCCGTGGCAGCGCCCGTCTCGCCGTCGCCGGTCGAGACCAGCGCGTCGGCCTCCCCTTCGGCGCCTCCGCCAAGCCCGGTTCCGCCGCCAGGTACGGAGGACCCGAGCCTCCCGCCTCCGGCCACCGCCTCGAGGTCCCCCACGCCGACCGCTTCGCCGACGTCCACCGAGACCTTCGCCCCGACCGACGATCCCCCGCCGGAGCTGATGCTGATCGGCGAGGACTTCGACGCGGTCATCCGCAGCTACCACGCCTACCGCGACTGGGTGTTCATGCACCCCGACCCCGACCGGCTCGACGCGATCATGCACCCCGAGTGCGAGTGCATCATCCAGAAGGACCTGCTCGCGCACTACGTCGACCAGGGGCAGTGGTGGGTAGCCGAGCCCACGGTCGTGCACAGCGTCGAGGTCGTCGACGACTTCGCCCCCAACGTCGTCATCCTCCGGATCACGCTCGAGCACACCGACACCCAACAGCTCATCGATTCCGAGGGCACCGTCCACGAGGTGCTCGAGCCGCGGCCGCCGTGGGTTGAGGAGAACGTCTATGTGCGCGACGACGAGACGTCGCCGTGGCGTCTCAGGAGCTTCTTGGATCTTGGGTCCGTGGAGGATCAGGTCGGTGACTGATCGCCGGGCTGCGGGATGGACGACCGTTGCCTTGCTGGCAGTCGTGGGTTTGGTCGGCGCCGCGGCCCCGTCGAACGCAGGGCCAGGGGAGGCCGGCGGCACTGCGAGTGCCACGCAGCTTGGGCGCGGTGGGGAGGTGACCGCCGCCGTCGGCGCTGGCGGAAATGCCGGATCAGGCGGCCCCGGTGCCAGCCAGGCAGGGGCCACGACGTCCTCGGCCGGCCTCCTGACCAGGCATTGGCGCGGCCCTCTCTCGGGTTCGGGATGCCCAGGCGTTGGTGCGGAAGCCCCCGGCGTGACAGAAGCACCCAACGACCTCTACGAGCTCGTCGAGGTGAACAACCGCACGGAGCCGCCGACGGAAACGGTGCTGTCGCGGACGTGCTTCCCGCCGGAGGCCGCGCCGCCCGTCACCCCGCCTCCGCCGCCGCCGCCGACCCTGGCCGAGATCACCGCCATCGCCCAGGAGGCCATCCCCGTTCCGGCGGTGACGCTCAACCCGCGAATAGACGGGCTCACCGGGCTGGACACCTGGCTGTGGCACGACGGCCCCACCCAGGTCAGCGCCACCGCATCGGTGCGCGGCTACGCCGTGACCGCGACCATGACCGCCGGCCGGTTCTACTGGGACATGGACGGCGCCGGCCTGGACCCCCGCAACCGGCTGGTCGAGGCGGCCCGCCCCGGCAGCGAGGCCCAGCCCGCAGCCACTCACCTGTATGAGCTGAAAGGCGACTACCAGGTGCTCACCCAGGTGGTGTGGGACGGCGCCTGGACGTTCACCGGCCTCGGCGGCGCGATCGCCTCGGGCACGTTGCCGACCATCCGCGCGCCCGGCTCCCGGGCCTACCACGTCGCCGAAGCGACCGCCGTCCTCGTGGACTGACCGGGGTCTGTCGACGCGGGGACCACCCTCGTAACCCAGTCGACACACCCCGGGCCCGGCCTCCCCCGACACGGACACCGACACCGACACCGAGGCCAACACCGACACCGCAACGCCGACCGCCGCCGCTCCTACGACTGCGATGATGCCCACACGTGCGCCGCCGGGCCGTCACCCGGCAGCGCGACCGACCCGCCCACCGACCCGCCGGCCACCCTCAGCCCCACCTCCCCGAGCAGCGCCAGCGGCTCGCCCTCCAGGCCAAGCGGCCCTGCCGGCAGCGCCACCGCCGGGTGCGCCGCACGCGACACCTGCACGAGCAGCCGCTCCGAGGCCGTCTCCCGCAGGTAGACCAGGGTGTCCGTCCCGCGGTGCACCCACCGGAAGCCGCCGCGACGGAGCGCTCCGTGCCCGTGCCGGAGCCGCCTCAGGGACCGGTACGCCGAATACGTTTCGACGTCCCACCGCGACCGGTTCCACGGAAGCGGCCGGCGGGCGTCCTCGTTGTCGTGGCCCTCGAGGCCCACCTCGTCGCCCGCGGACACCACCCGGATCCCGGCGCCGTGAACAGCAGCGCCGCCGCGGCCAGCTGCGCCTCACGCGACCCGGTGACCGTCCGGAACCGGGCCGTGTCGTGCGAGCACCGCTGGTTGAACGCGTGCAGCGTCGACCGCCAGGGCACCGCCGCCCGGAACGCCGTCATCGTCGCCGCCGTCGTGGCGCCGTGACCCTCGGCACGGGCACGGGCATCCCCCGGAACTCCGGCTCCCGGCCGGTGCGCGGGTCCACCAC
>JACCXR010000044.1 GCA_013696915.1 Euzebyaceae bacterium | reverse complement strand
CCCTTCAAGGGTAGGCGACAGCATCGGCGTCTACCCTTCGAACGTTGGGGCCGGGGCCGCCGGGGCCGCCGGGGCCGCCGGGGCCGCCGGGGCCGCCGGGGCCGCCGGGGCCGCGGGAGTCTGGGGTCTGGGTGCTCACCGCTCTGGGACCAACGTTCGAAGGGTAGGCGACAGGATCGGCGCGTACCCTTCGAACGTTGGGGAGCGCGGGCGCCCCTACCCGGCCGAGGCGGCCAGTGCCTTGCGGACCGCGGTGGCGATGCCCGGGCCGTCGAGGCCGAGCTCGGCGAGGATGCGCGCGGGCTTCGCCTGCGGGATGAACGTGCGCGGCACGCCGAGAACCAGCGCGGGCGGCGCGTTCGCCCCCTCGTCCAGCGCGGCGATCGCGTCGACCATCGCCTGGCCGGCGCCGCCGAGGCGGACGCCGTCCTCGGCCGTGACCACCAGCGGGTGCGTTGCCGCGTCGGCGATCATCACCTCGTCCAGGGGGGCCACGACACGCGCGTCCCAGACGGTCGCCGCGATGCCCTCCTCGGCGAGGTGGTCGGCGGCCTGCAGCCCGGCCTCGACGAGCTTGCCGACCGCGAGGATGCAGACGTCGCTGCCCGCGCGCAGCCGCCGTGCGGCCAAACCCTCGCCGACGTCGCCGGGATCGACCTCGCGCGCGACGCCCTTGGGGTAGCGGATCGCCGCCGGGCCGTCCAGGGTCAGCGCGGTGCCGAACATCACCGCCAGCTCCTGGGCGCTCGACGGCGCGAACACGGTCATGCCGGGGATCCGCAGGCACAGCGACAGGTCGAGGATCCCGTGGTGGCTGGCGCCGTCGTCGCCGGTGATGCCGGCGCGGTCCATGCAGAACACGACCGGGGCGGCGTGGAGGCCGACGTCGAGGTTCGCCTGGTCGAAGGCGCGCGAGAAGAACGTCGAGTAGACCGCGACTACCGGCCGCAGCCCGCCCATCGCCATGCCCGCGGCCGCCGTGACCATGTGCTGCTCGGCGATGCCGACGTCGAACATGCGGTCCGGCCACCGCAGCGCGAACGGCAGCAGGCCCGTCGGTCCCGGCATCGCCGCCGACAGCGCGACCAGATCCGGATGCCGCTCGCCGGCCGCGAGCAGCGCGCCGGTGAAGACGTCGGTGTAGGTCCTCGTCCGGCCGGTCGGCGCCACCGGTCCGGTGAGCGGGTCGAAGACGGAGACGTCGTGCAGGTTCTTCTCGTCGTCGTCCTCGGCGGGGGGGTAGCCGCGGCCCTTCTGCGTGCGCACGTGCACGACGATCGGGCCGTCGTAGGTGGCCGCATGGGTAAACGCCTGCTCCATCCCCTCGACGTCGTGGCCGTCGATCGGTCCGGTGTAGCGCACGCCGAGGCACTCGAAGAAGGCGGGCGGCTCCAGCGCCTCGCGGAAACCGGCCTTCACGCTCTGCAGGTACCGGTCCGCGAAGCCGCCGAGGGCACCCGGCAGCCGGCGGACGGTGCGCTCGAGCTTGCGTCGGCGCTGCACGAAGGCGGGGTTGAGCCGGAGCCGTGACAGGCTCTCGGACAGGCGCGACACGGTGGGCGAGTACGACCGGCCGTTGTCGTTGAGGATGACGAGGACGCGTCGCCCGGAGTGGCCGAGGTTGTTCAGCGCCTCGTAGGCCATTCCCCCCGTCATCGCGCCGTCGCCGATGATCGCGACGACCTGGCGATCGGGTTCCGCGCTGCGGGCGACGGCGGTGGCGACGCCGTGGGCGTAGGACAGGACGGTCGACGCGTGGCTGTTCTCGATCCAGTCGTGGTCGCTCTCGGCGCGACAGGGGTAGCCGGACAGCCCGTCGGCCTGGCGCAGCCGCGCGAAGCCCTCGCGCCGGCCCGTGACGAGTTTGTGGACGTAGGCCTGGTGCCCGGTGTCCCAGAGCACGACGTCGCGTGGGGAGTCGAAGACGCGGTGGACGGCGAGGGTCAGCTCGACGGCGCCGAGGTTGGAGCCCAGATGGCCGCCGGTGACCGCCACCGCCGAGACGATGAAGTCGCGGATCTCGGCCGCCAGCCGCCCCAGCTCGTCGCCGGAGAGGCGACGAAGGTCCGCCGGTGAGTTGATCTGCTCGAGAAGGGACGACATGCCGCTCCAACCTACCGCCGATCACAGCGGTCAGCCGGACGGCTCCAGCTCCGGCCGTCCGGGCACCAGCCCCGTCGCGAGCAGTTCGACGAACGCGGCCTCGTCCACCGTCGGCACGCCGAGCTCCGCCGCCTTCGCGGCCTTCGTCCCGGGGTCGGTCCCGACGACCACGACGGTGGTCTTCTTCGACACGCTCGACGCGACCTTGCCGCCACGGTCGGTGACCGCCTGCTTCGCCTCGTCGCGGGTGAAGCCCTCCAGCCCGCCGGTGAGCACAACCGTCGATCCGGCCAGGGTGTCCGCGCCCCGGACCACGTCGGTGTCCGTGCGGACGCCGGCCGCCACGAGCTTGTCGACGAGCGCGGCGTTGCGCGGATTGTCGAAGAACTGGCGGACCGCGGCGGCGATGATCGGTCCGACCCCGTTCACCGCCGCGATCTCCTCCTCCCCAGCCGCGCGCAGCGCGGACAGGTCCCCGAAGTGGCGGGCGAGCACCCGCGCGACCGTGCCGCCGACGTGGCGGATGTTCAGTCCGATGAGGAGCCGTTCGAACGGCTGACGCTTCGCCGCCGCGATGCCGGCGAGCAG
>JACCXR010000001.1 GCA_013696915.1 Euzebyaceae bacterium | reverse complement strand
CCGACGGGTACAACTGGGCCCCCGCCCAGTCCTGGGCGCAGTGGCGGAGCTTCGCCGACACCTTCGCGCCGTTCCACGCGTGGGGCATGGCGCGCAACAAGCCGATGATGGTCGGCGAGACCGGCGTGCAGGAACGCGCCGTCGGAGAGAAGGCCGCGTGGCTCCGCGCCGCGCAGGCAGACCTGCCGACCAAGCTCCCCGGCATCGCCGCGGTCATGTACTTCGACTCCGACACCATCTACCCGTGGTGGACCGACTCCCGCCCGGACTCGTTCGAGGCGTTCTCGGCGTTCGCGAACGACCCCTACATGACCACCCGCGCGACGGCGCTCCCCGCCTCGGTGGCGTTCACCTCGGCCGCGACCTCGACCCCTCCGACGGTGCTGCTGCGCAAGCCCCTGGCGGGCGCGGCGGTGACGGGCACGATGCTCATGACGGCGGACGCCGTCGCGGAGGCCGGCGTCGCCCGCGTCGAGTTCTTCGTCGACGGCAACCTCGTCGGCGTCGACACGACGGCCCCCTACTCCATGCCGTACGACTCCCGCGGCCACGCCAACGGCCCCGCCCGGGTCGAGGCGCGGGTTCTCGACCGGACCGGTGCGGGCGCCATGTCGCAGGCCGCGAGCGTCACCGTCGCCAACACCACCGTCACCCTCTCCGCTCCGGCCGACGGCACGATCGTCGCGGGCGGCCTCACCCTCGACGCGGCTGCGGTCGCAGCCCCCGGGCGAACCGTCACGCGGGTCCGGTTCTACGCCTCGTCACTGGAGATCGGTGCGGACACGACCGCCCCGTACGCGGTCACCGTCGACACGGCGACGCTGCCGAACGGCCCGACGCCGGTGTACGCGACCGTCGAGGACGGCAGCCGCGAGACCGGCCGCACCACGACGACCATCCTGTCCGTGTTCAACCGCTTCCCGCCCAAGGTCCAGCTCACCGCTCCCGCCGAGGGTGCGGGTGTCCGCGGCCAGGTGTGGCTCTCCGCCGACGCCGCGCCGGGCGCCGGCGCCGCGGTCGCCAGGGTCGAGTTCCTCGTCGACGGGGTTAAGGTCGGCGAGGACACGACCGCCGGCTACGGATTGAGCTGGTCCTCCACCCGCGTGGCGAACGGCGTCCACACCGTCACCGCCCGGGTCGTCGACAACGCCGGCGCCGCGACCGTTCACAGCCGCACCGTCACCGTGACCAACGCGGCCGCGGCTGTCACCGCCCCGGCCGCTGGAGCGAACCTGTCCGGCATCGTCACGCTCACCGCGTCGGCGACCCCGGCGCTCGGAGCCTCCGTGACCCGGGTCGAGTTCTTCGTCAACGGCTCGAAGGTCGGCGAGGACCTCACCGCGCCCTACTCGCTGCCCTGGGACTCTCGCACGAAGTCGGCCGGCACCAAGACTGTCTCGGTCAAGGTCACCGACTCGAGCGGGCAGACCGCCCGCAGCGCCGACGTCACGTTCGTCACCGGCACGCTGTCCGTGGCGCTGACGTCGCCGGCGGACGGCGCCGTCGTCAGCGGATCCGTGCGGCTGGCCGCGGCGGCCGGCGCGGGCGCCGGCGCGACCGTCACGAGGGTCGAGTTCCTCGTCGACGGCGTGAAGGTCGGTGAGGACACCACCTCGGGCTACGGCGTGAGCTGGGCTTCGAAGAAGGTGAGCAACGGCGTCCACACGGTCACCGCAAGGGTGACCGACAGCGCCGGCGGCACCATGACGCACAGCCGGACCGTCACCGTCGCGAACGTGACCGTGGCGCTGACCTCCCCCACGACGGGGACGACCGCGCAGGGGGGCGTCACGATGACCGCCGTCGCCACGCCGTCGGCCGGCGCCTCCGTGACCCGGGTCGAGTTCTACGTCGCCGGGGTGAAGGTCGGGGAGGACACGACGGCGCCGTACTCGATCACCTGGGACTCCCGCACCGTGTCGAACGGCACGCGAGCGGTCTACGCCAAGGTGACCGACACGGCCGGCCGGTCCGCCAACTCCGCGAAGGTGTCGCTGACGACCCGGAACTAAAGTGCAGGCCAGAGCCTGCGGAGGCGGTCCGTCCCCTAGCCGCCCGGGCCCCCTTCGCGCCGAGGGTTCAGATGGGGATCCTGGGCGAGCGCGGCGAAGGCGTCCAGCGATCGGGGCGTGGAGTCCAGCCACCAGGGATAGATCGTGTCGGAGTCGAAGTACACGAGCGCCCGCACCCCCGGAAGGTCGTCACGCAGCTGCCGCGGGACGTCGGCGAGCCACTCCGCTTTCTCGCCACGGTCGCGTTCCTGCACACCGGTCTCGGCGATCATCATCGGCTTGCCGCGCGCGGTGCCCCAGACGTGGAAGGCGGCGAAGATCTCCGCCAGCGTCTCCCACTGCGCCGCCGGCCGACCGGGCGGCCAGTTGTAGCCGTCGGCGCACACCCAATCGACGTAGGCGTCGCCGGGATACCACTGCTCGGCCG
>JACCXR010000574.1 GCA_013696915.1 Euzebyaceae bacterium | reverse complement strand
CCGGGCGCGGTGGGGGCTCCGCGGCCGCGCGGGCCTCGCGGAGCTGGGCTTCCGCGCGCTTCGCAACCTCCTCGGCCGCGGCGGCCTCCTGCTCCGCGCGCCGCCGCTCCATCGCGGCGGCGACGCGGGCCGCCTCCTCGGCCTCGCGCCGCTTGCGCTCCGCCTCCTCCCGCAGGCGGCGTGCCTCCTCCTCGCGGCGGACGATCTCCGTCCGCAGCTCGGCCTCGACACCGCCGGCGGCGAGCAGGCGCTGGTCGAGCTCCGCGCGCGCCGCGGCGGCCTCCTGCGTGAGCGCCGCCAGGCGCTCGTCCGCGGCGGCCATGTCGGCACGGCGACGGGACAGCTGGCGGTTGAGGCCCGCGACGGTCTCGAGCTCCGCCTGCTCGTTCTGGGACAGCGCCGACAGGTAGTGGCTGCGGGCGCCGACGTCCGCCGGCCGGGCACCGGTCATCAGCCCGACGAGTCCGTCGGCGCCGGCGCCGCCCTTGTAGAGCTGACGGACCTGCTCGCCGAAATGGGCCCTGGCGGTGTCCGCCTGGGCGTCGAGCGCCTCGACCTCAGAGGCCAGGACGGCCGCCTGGTCCCGGACCTGCCCGAGCTGGGCGTCGAGGTCCCCGACGCGGGCGGTCGCCTCGTCGAGCGCGTCGCCGAGCCGGCCGCGTTCCTGCTGGACCCGCTCGAGCTCGGCGCGCAACGCCTCGTCGCTCGACTGGGCGGCGACGGGCAAGACCCCCCCGACGAGACCCGCGACGGTGAGGAGTGCGACCAGCGTTGTGGGGAGAAGTCGCCCGGTCATGCGCCCCGCACGCACGCGCGAGAACACACCGGCTCGAAAGAAGGCATGCACGACAGCCTGCCCTCAGGATCGTCCGGGGTCAATTTGATGCCATGTCCACATGGCCGAGCAGCTTCCCATACCAGTCGGCCGCATCGGCGTAGGCACGGTCGGAGTCGGCGACGGCGGGGGGCTCCCCGACGAGGTCCGCGCGCGGGAACGAGCCGAGCACGCGCAGCTCGGCGACGTGGCGGTGCACGCTGCGCAGCGCCTCGGCGACCCGCGCCTCGGTGAGGTGGCCGGCGCAGTCGAGCAGGATGCAGTACTCGCCGAGCGCCTGCTTCGTGGGTCGGGATTCGATCTTGGTGAGGTTGATCCCGCGCAACGCGAACTCGTCGAGGATGCGCAGCAGCAGCCCTGGGCGGTCCTCGCCGAAGAACACCACGACGGAGGTCTTGTCGGCGCCGGTCGGCGGGCTCATCGAGGGGGCGAGGACGACGAAGCGGGTGGCGTTGCCGCCGAAGTCCTGGATGTCGGCGGCTAGCACGTCGAGGCCGTAGCGCTCCGCCGCCAGGCCGGTCCCCAGCGCGGCCATGCCGCGATCGGCCTCCGCCGCGACCCGCGCCGCCTCCGCGGTCGACGTGGCGGCCTCCAGCCGGGCAGCCGGAAGGTTCGCGCGCAGCCATTGGCGGCACTGGGCCAGGGCGTGGGGCTGGCTGCGGACCTCGCGGATCGCGTCGAGCGTCGTGCCGGGCCGGGCGAGCAGGTTCATCGAGATCGGGATCGTGACCTCGCCGCGGATGAAGATCCCCGGGGCGCCGAACGCCAGCTCGTCCAGCGTCAGGTTGACCGACCCCTCGATCGAGTTTTCGATGGGCACCACCCCCAGCCGCGCGTGACCCTGGCGCACCGCCTCGACCACGTCCGGGATCGTGGGGAGCGGCTCGGGGGTGGCGTCCGGGGCCGCGCGGCGCGCCGCCTCGGAGGCGAAGGTCCCCTCGGGCCCGAGGAACGCGACCGTGCCGGCGCCGGTCATGCGGACGGGCGCGCGGGCATCCGTCCCGGCTTCACCCGCTCCAGCGGCGTCCGGCCCGCCAGGGACATCGCCTGCCGGATCGCCGACGCCTCCTCCTCGGAGAGGTTGTGGCGGCTGTCGCCCGCCGCGACCGGCTTGGCGTACGTGCGCGTCTCGGTCCGGCCGTTGATGGCGGTGAGGATCGTGCCGTCCCCGCGCTCGTCGAGGAGGGCGACGGAGAAGGAGAGCCGGCCGCCCATGTCGTCGAAGGCGTCGTAGCGCACGGTCCCGACACGGCTGACGCCGCGGCGGATCAGCTCCCGCAGCTCGTCGGCGTACCCCCGCTGCCTCAGCACCTCCTCCTGGAGGCGCTTCACCTCGTCGATGTGGCGCTGCAGCAGGGTGAGGACGTCGTCGCGGCTGCCCATCGAGAACTGCCGGTAGGCGGCGCGGACCCGCCGCTGGCCGGCGAGCGCGGTCCCCGCCATGCCGATCGCGGCGATCCCCAGCACGATGGCCAGGACGAGCAGGACGCCCGTCGTCGCCGCGGTCAACTCCACGTGTGTCTCCTGCCCGGTGCCTGGCGGGGAGTCTACGAGAGGCGTCGCGGACCCCGCGGATCGGGCGGCCGGTCAGCCGGTCAGGTCGAGGATCGTGATCGTCGGCCCGACCGGCCCCGTCGGTCCGACCAGCGGGATCGCCCGCAGGCCCCACTGCGGCAGGAGATCCCAGCGGTAGGACAGCGGTGGGTCCGGGCCGATCTCGGAGACGGCCCGGCCGGCCGACCGCAGGGCGTCGTAGACGCCGATCTCCGCGGCGTAGAGATCCGGCCGGGCGCGGTAGCGGTCCTCCTGGTAGGAGCTGACGACGGCGAAGCAGCGGCAGTCGAGCACCTCCGGAGACGCCCCGAACGCGAAGCGCTGCTCGTCGCCGGCGCCCCCGCGCGGCACGGTCAGGCTGTGACCCTCCGACCAGACCGGGCCCTCGAGGCCGGCGGCGGCCCGGTCGGCGAGCAGCCTGGTGTCGGGGGCGGCGGCCGCCCGCAGCAGGCGCACGTCGTCGGTCGCCGTGACCGCGAGACCCGCCACCACGGCGGCCGTCACGGCGACGGCGAGCGCGCGGGGCCGGATCCGTAGGAGCGCCACCGCGGCGAGCGCGGCCAGGAAGGGGTACAGGATCAGGACGTAGTGCGGGAAACGGATCTGCGAAGAGCCGATCAGGCCGAAGACGACCGCGACGAACGCTGCGACGAGGCGCTGGTCGCGGCTGCCCCGGACTGCGGCCGCGACCGTCCCGCCGACGGCGAGCGCCGTGAGCGGCCATCCCCAGTTGCCCGGCATCGACGTGGTGAGGTGGAAGACCCAGCCGGTTCCGGTCGCTTCGTACCCGAGATGCCCGCCCGCCTGGTGGCCCACCTGCCACCAGAAGCCGCGCAGGAACTCCCCGCCCCGCAGGACGGTGCCGAGGGAGCCGGTGAGGAACCCCGCGACGGCCGCGGCGGCGAGCGTGGCCAGCTGGGTCAGCCGCAGCCTCGCCGGAGTCGGGCGCCAGCACAGCACGGCCAGCAGCGGGACGAGGCCGACCGAGACGCCCAGGTACTTCGTCGCGCCCGCCAGTCCCGCCAGCGCCCCCGCCGCCGCGAGCAGCCCGAGGCGCCGGCTGCGGTCGAAGGCGAGCGCGCACAGCACCGCTCCGAGCATGAGGACGATCTGGAGATGCTCCGGGTGGGCGACACGGGACAGCCGCACGCTCGTGTAGCTGACGGCGAGCGCGGCGGCGGCGGCGACGGCGGTCGCCAGCCGGCGGTCCGGGGCGTCGGCGAGGCGCGCGCCGAGGGCGCCGGTCAGGGCGACTGCGAGGAGGGCGACGGCGAGGAACAGCCACCGCCCGAGGAGGTAGCGACCGCCCTGGTCGGTGGCCGCGTCGGGGTCCACCAGCCGGGCTCCCGCGACCGCGGCCGCGTAGAGGTAGGAGGAGGCCGGGGGCCAGTCGAACTGCGGCGGCACGAGCCGGCCGCCGAGCGCGGCGAGGCCGCGTTCGACGACCGTCGGCTCGTCGGGGTGGACGAGGTCGGGCAGCTGGGCGTCGAGGTTGGGCACCCGCAGCGCCGCCGCGAGCAGCACGGCCGCGGCGATCCCGAGGACCAAGCGCGCCCGGTCCCCGCGCGTCCGGCGCAGGCGGCGGGCGGCGGCCGCCGACCGGCGGGTGCGGGTGTCGGGAGGGTGGACGCGCATGGGTGTCGGCCCCTGCGCTCCGGCGGCCGGTGAGCCGGCGGCACCGGCGGAGGGGCGCGCCGATGCTACTCCGGCGCGGACCTCGGCCGCCCGAGCCCGCGACGCCGGGGGCACTCGGGGGCACCGGGGCGCCGAGGGCACCCGGGGTCGCTGAGGACGCCGGGGACGCCGGGACTACAATCGCGGCATGGACCGCGTCGCGCTGCTGGCGTTGCTCGACGACGTCGCCGGCGGTTCCGTGGATCCACGGGTTGCGATGGCCGTGCTGGCCCGGCCGGCCGAGGATCTCGGCTTCACCCGCATCGACCATGACCGGCCGGCGCGCACGGGCGAGCCGGAGGTGGTCTTCGGCGAGGGCAAGACGCCCGCGCAGGTCGCCGGGGTGTTCCGGGCACTGCTCGCGGCCGGGACGGCGCCCGTGCTGGCGACCCGCTGCACGCCGGAGCACGCCCGCGCCACCCCGGACGCCGAGTACGACCCGGTCAGCCGGCTGCTGGTCGCCAGGCGCGCCGCGCCCGACCCGTCGGTGGGGACCGTGGTCGTGGCGTCCGCCGGCACGAGCGACGGCCGGATCGTCGCCGAGGCCGTCGGAACGCTGCAGGCGTTCGGTGTCGACTGCGACGTCGTCGCGGACGTCGGTGTCGCCGGCGTTCACCGCGTCCTCGCCGAGCGGGACCGTCTCGCGGCCGCCCGGGCGTGCATCGTCGTCGCGGGCATGGAGGCGGCCCTGCCGGCGATCGTGGCCGGGCTCACCCCGGCGCCGATCGTCGCCGTGCCGACCAGCGTCGGCTACGGCGCCAGCTTCGGCGGCCTTGCGGCGCTGCTCGGCATGCTCACGTCCTGTGCCCCCGGCGTCAGCGTCGTCAACATCGACAACGGGTTCGGCGCGGCGCTCGTCGCCCGGCGCATCCTGCGGGCCGCTGTTCGGTGAAGGTCGGGCACGTCGACCCGTTCTCGGGCGCCAGCGGGGACATGCTGCTCGGAGCGGTGGTCGACGCCGGGGTGGGGCTCGGCGACATCGTCGCGGCGCTGACCGGGCTCGGTCTGGAGGGCTGGGCGCTGACCGCCGAGCCGGCGCTGCGGGGCGGTATCGGAGCCACCCGGGTGCTCGTCGCGACGCACGAGGACGGGGTGGTGCGGACCTGGGCGAACGTGCGGGAGCGCATCGGCGGGGCCGACCTGCCGGCCGTGGTCAAGACCCGCGCGCTGGCGACGTTCCGGCGGCTCGCGGAGGCCGAGGCCCGCATCCACCGGCGCGACGTCGAGCGCGTCCACTTCCACGAGGTCGGCGCCCTCGACGCGATCATCGACGTGGTCGGCGTGTGCGCCGGCCTGCACCTGCTGGGCATCGAGTCGCTGTCCTGCGGGCCGGTCGCGCAGGGCGTCGGCATGGCGCGCAGCGAGCACGGTCTGCTGCCGATCCCGGCGCCCGCCGTGCTGGAGCTGCTCCGGGGCGCGCCGACCTACGCGACGGGCGTCCCCGCCGAGCTGTGCACGCCCACCGGGGCGGCGCTGCTCGCTGAGTGGACGTCGTCCTGGGGTCCCATGCCGGCGCTGGTCGTCGACCGTGTCGGGTACGGCGCGGGCAGCCGTGACCTGGACCGCCCGAACGTCGTCCGACTCGTGGTCGGCGACGCCGCCGACGGGCCCGCGGCCACGCGCGCCCTCGTCCTCGAGACGACGGTCGACGACCTGCCAGGCGAGCTCGTCCCGCCGGTCCTCGACGCTCTGCGCGCCGCGGGCGCCAGCGACGCGTGGGCCCGGACGGTGCTGATGAAGAAGGGCCGGCCGGGCCTCGAGATCACGTGCATCGCCGACCCGGACCGCGGCGAGGCGCTGCGCGGGGTCCTGTTCCGCGAGACGACCACGCTGGGCGTGCGCGGCCACACAGTCGACAAGTGGGCGCTGGAGCGCGAGTTCGTGGAGGTCGACGTGGCCGGCGAGCCGGTGCGCCTGAAGGTCGGCCGGCTCGGTGACCGGATCGTCAACGTGGCGCCGGAGTTCTCCGACTGCGCCGCCGCCGCGGCCGCGACCGGGCTGGCGCTGAAGGAGGTCTTCGCCCGCGCCCGCGCTGCGTGGCGCCCCCGCGGCGACGACCCGGCGCCCGAGCCGGAGACCCCGCCGCCGGCGACCGCCTAGAGCCGCGAAGCATGGCTTGCAGTCACCCGTGCCGGCAAGTGCCGCTACGCAGCATTCAGAACGCTGGGGGAGACGAGAATGACGACGGGTTCGTCGAGGTCGTCGCCGCCCTCGGGCTCGAGTTGAACGCGGACGTGCACGGGAGGGTCCCCCCAGACCTCCACGACGCGTGCCTTCTTGGGCTCTTCCAGCCCACGGCACCGACACCAGACGCCTCCCTTCAACTCAGCCATGTCCTCACCACGGGTCCACTCCGAACGTTGCACAGAGATGGTCCCACTCAACCCGATCGAGCGCGAGCGCGATCCTGTCCAGGCCAGGCAATCGGCGGCGGCCGTAGGTGAGAGTGTCGTGGACGCCGTCGCGACGTAGGCGGTCCAACTGGCCCTGGCTGCCGTGGGCGAGACAGTTCCGTAGTTCGATCAGGTCCTGGTAGTACGCCTGATCGCCGCGGAACGCAGTAGTGCTCGTCCAGCGACCGTTCTTCGATTGGATGCGGTTCGACAGCCCTGTCCCTGTGATGCCCAAGCGCTTGAAGTCGCTCTTTGGACTCCGCTCATCTGCATTGCCCGATCGATGAGCCGACCCTCGGTAGCCGCCGCCGTGAGCAGCGGCCTGTACGCCGGTTCGGCGCCGGACAACTCCACGGCCTTCTCCACCGCGAGCTCATGGAGGTCGCGCACGAAGCCCTGGAACTCCGCCACGACCCTGAGGAGGTACGCATGCGCGACTGGGCGACCGATCTCCAGCGGCCGTCCTGGCCCGCTAATTTCACCCGTCGCGGCGTGGGCGGCGGCTAGCGTGTCGATCGCCTCGCGTCGCGACCCCCGCCAGCCTGTGTGGGCGAATGAGGCGACGTACGGCACGCGCCGACGATAGCGGGAGACCATCCCTCGTCCACTGAATCGGCCTGCGCGGGCAGAACGCCCGCGCGAAGGCTGAGGGATTCGAACCCTCTTCCGGAACTGGGCAGGACTCGATTCCGGCGGCTGCCACGGCTCCGACCGCCCGCCGCCGCCCCTTCGGACACCCGCCGTCAAGAGGTGTCGGTCGTCTCCGCCATGCGCTCGATCTCGCTGACCACGCGGTTGAGCTCGTCGGCCATGGGACTCTTGGTGCGCGTGGCGAAGGTGTCGGCCAGGGCCCGGAGGTACCCGAGGACCCGGC
>JACCXR010000548.1 GCA_013696915.1 Euzebyaceae bacterium | reverse complement strand
GCGGGCTCCGGCTCGGCGGGCGTGCCGCCGGCCGCCGGCGTGCGCTGGTCGTGTGGCATGGCCGTCACCCTCCCGCCGCTGCGAGCAGCCGGCTCGTCCCGATCTCGTCGCCGCCGAGCTCGGCGGCGATCCGGCCTCGCGCCATGACGTAGGACCGGTCCGCGACCTGGACCGTCTCCTCGTAGTCCGACGTCACGATGAGGATCGCGATCCCCGACGCCGCCAGCTCCCGCAGCACCGCGTAGATGTCGCTGCGGGCGCCCACGTCGACGCCGCGGGTCGGCTCGATGAGCACGAGGACCCGCGAGCTGCGTTCGAGCCACCGCGCGAGCAGCACCTTCTGCTGGTTGCCGCCCGACAAGGTGCCCATGAGCTGCCGCGGGTCGTTGCGCGAACGGATCGAGAGACGGCCGTGCCAGCGCCGGTACGCCTTCGCCTCGGTCTTGTCGGTGATGAGCTGCCGAAGGGTCGCGAGCACCGGCCACGATGCGACGGCCACGTTCTCGGCCACCGACCGCACCATGAACGCGCCGCCGGCCTTGCGGTCGGCCGGCAGGAACCCGACACCGCGCCGGATGGCCTCGACGGGGCTGCGGAGGACGAGCGCACCGCCATCGAGGACGAGCGTGCCCGCGTCGAGCCGGCGGACACCGAAGGCGGTCTCGGCGACCTCGGCGGCGCCGGATCCCAGCTTGCCGTAGAGCACGACCACCTCACCGGGGCGGACGGTCAGGTCGACGTCGGTGAAGGCCCCCTCCAGGGTGGCGCCGTCCCAGCGCAGGGCCGGCGCGTCGGGGATCTCGTGCGCCGGCGGCTGCGGCCGTCCGACGGCCTCCATGCCCCGCCCGATCATCGCCTCGATCAGCGTCTGGCGGTCCGTCTCGGCGACGTCGCCGACGAGCGCCGTCGCGCCGTCGCGCAGGACCTGGACCCGGTCGGCGACCTCGGCGACCTCGTCGAGCCGGTGGGTGATGTAGATGATCGCGACCCCCTGGTCCCGCAGTCGCCGGACGAAGCCGAACAGGACGTCGGCCTCGTGGTGCGACAGCGCGGCGGTGGGCTCGTCGAGGATCAGCAGACGGGCGCTTCCCGACAGCGCGCGCGCGATCTCGACGATCTGGCGCTCGCCGACGCGCAGCGAGGCGACGGTGGCGCCCGGGTCGATGTCGACGCCGAGCTGGGTGAGGATCGTGGTGGCCTGGGCGCGGACCGCCCCCCAGTCGACGACTCCGGCACGGGCCGGCAGGCGCCCGAGGGCGATGTTCTCGGCGACGGTCAGGGTGGGGGCGTCCTGGAACTCCTGGAAGATGATCGCCACGCCGAGCTCGCGGGACTGCCGGGGGGTGAGCGCGGTGTGCACCACGCCGTCGACGACGACCTCGCCGGCGTCCGGGGAGTAGTCGCCCGCGATGATCTTCACCAGGGTGGACTTGCCCGCACCGTTCTCTCCGAGGAGGGCCAGGACCGAGCCGCCGACCGCGTCGAGGTCGACCTCGTGGAGGACCTCGACGCCGCCGAAGGACTTCCTGACCGCCCGCGCCTGCAGCGCGAAGGGCGCCATCGGCCGCCGTCCGTTCTCCCCGGCCTGCTCAGCCGCAGTTCGTGACCTCGTAGAACTCCTCGATGTTCTCAGCGGTGATCAGCTCGTGCTCGGTGTAGAGCGGCCCCTCGACCGTGCCTCCGTCGAGGATCTCCATCATCGCCGGGACCACGATGCTGCCGTACCGCTCGGGGAAGTAGGCGGTGGAGACGATGTAGTTCGGGTTGTTCTTGATCTCGCACCAGACGCTGGGGTCGGTGCCCTGGCCGGAGTAGTAGAGGTCGTTCTCGCGACCGAGCGTCCGTGCCGCGCCGATCGCGCCGAGGATGCCGTCCTCGTTGATCGCCACGACGATGATGCGGTCGCCGGGCAGCGCCGTGAGCAGGTCGGACATCTGCTCGAGCGCAGGGTCGGTGCGGTCGGCACCGTCCAGGACCCGTTCGTTCGTGATGGGGCAGTGCTCCTCGAAGCCCTCGCGGTAGCCGCCCATGCGGTCGGTGTTCGCCGCGCCGGAGGCGGTCGACTCGAGCGACACGTAGGCGGTGTAGTCGCAGTCGAACTCGTTGGAGACGAACTCTCCCAGGGCGGCGCCCGCCATGCGGCCCGCCTCGCGGTTGTTCGCACCCATGAACACCGTCTCGCACGGTGGCTGCGTGATGTCGATCGCGATCGTCGGGACCCCGCCGTACGCCGAGCAGATCTCCGGCGACGAATCCTGGAAGACCTGGAAGTTCAGGACGCCCTCGACGCCCTGCACGGCGAGGTTCTGGGCGCACGACAGCGCCTTCGCGGCGTCGATCTCGGAGTCGCAGAACACCAGGTCGACCCCGGCGGCGTCGGCCTCCTCGCGGATGCCGTCGCTCACGAGCTTCACGAACGGCACCGAGTCCCCCAGGGAGATGTAGCCGATCTTGTGGTCGCCGCCGGCGCCGGCCGTCGCGGTCGCGTCGGGAGTGTCGGTCGCGTCGGGAGTGTCGGTCACGTCGGGCGTGTCGGTCGCGTCGGGCGTGGTAGTCGCATCCCCGGTGCCCGTCTCCGCTGGAGTGGTGGCGTCGCCGGCGGTCTCGGACACGTCCTCCGTCGTGGCGCCTGTGCCAGCGGTGTCATCGGTCCCGCCGCACGCCGTCGCGACGAGCGTCAGGGCGACGACGAGCAGCAGTGGCCGTCCGGGTCGCAGCGCCCGCACCGAGATGTTCTGCATGGTGTCCTCCTCGAACGGCTCGACGGTCGCGCCTGGGAGGGAAACGTTTCTGGAAAGGTCCTCAGCCGCGTACGAGCAAGGTAGGACACGTTTTCCGTCCGTGTCAAGCAGATCCTGGAATCGGTTGCCGTTTCCGGCCGGCCGTCCGCCGCTCACACGATCACGGCGCCGAGTCCCAGATGCTTGGCGAGGGCGGTGACCGCTGCCGCGAGGTGGCCGGGCGCTGCGGCGCTGTGGTGGTTCACCCCCGCCGCCACCCACCGTGGCCAGGTGTGCTCCACCGCCCCTGCCGCGAAGCGGAAGGCGCCGTTGACCGTGCCGGTGGCCGGGAAGCGCCGGTTCGTGACGGTGCCGGGCGCCGCGACGAACCGGAAGCCGCCCGGTGAATCCGGGTGCGGCGTGAAGCCCAGCAGCGTCGCCGGGCCGGGTCGCAGCGAGAAGAGCGCGCAGGCGCCGCAGCGGGCGTCGGATCCGCAGAACCAGCCGTTGGGCACGAGCCGCGGCCGTTCCCCCGGCGTCAGCCAGGCGGTGTCGTGCTCGCCGCTGTTCGCGAGCGCCACCTCGCCGGTGACGTGGTCGACCGCCTCGATCTCGTGGTAGAGCGCCGCGCCCCCCAGGCGCTTTGCGGCGAGCATGGCGACCGCCGTCAGCACGTCCCCGGTGCAGGTCCACGGCACGCCGGCCGAGGTGAGACGGCCGAGGCCGTAGCAGGGCGTCACGCCGATCTCCTCGCCGAACCGGATCTCGCCGACGTGGCAGTTGATCGCTCCGGCGTCGAGGCGGTGGTCCGCCACGAGGTCGGCGAGCGCGGCCGCCACCCGCAGCGACCGGTCGAGCGCGTCGCCGTCCAGGGACCGGTCGACGTCCCATGCGGAGGCCAGCTCGCCGCGCAGGGCGTCCACGCGCTCGGCGGGCACGCCGGCGTAGCGGTCCCGCACCTCTGCGGTCGGGATGCGCACGACGTCCAGCCCCGTCGCCGCGCTGAGCGCCGCGTCGTCCGCGTCGACGTGGGCATAGCCCTGGAGCGGGTCGCCGACCCGGCCGAGCCGCCCGCGTCGGAAGCCCCCGGCCACGACGGCCGCCAGCACCCGCTCGCGGGCGCGCCCGACGCCCGCCGGGTCGTCCAGCGGCGCGAGGACGACGTCGAACGCGCGGCCGCGGCGGCTCAGCACGTTGCCGAGCATCGGCGCCCCCACCGTGGCCCCGCGCGTCGTGATGCCGTGGTGGTCGAAGCCAGGCTCCAGCGCGCCGCACTCCTGCAGCGCCCACATCACGACGGGGACGGTCGGCGGGAGCCCGTCGAGCAGCCCGAGCGCGTGCGTCGGGGGAGCGGCCATGGTCTGCAGCACGACGACGGCGTCGGGCGGGTCGCCCGCCAGCCGTGCCGCCAGCTCGCGCCCCGCGGCCGGCGTGTCGAGCAGCGCCGCGCGCACTGGTGACCCGAGGTCGCCGAGCAGGTCGGCGACGCGGGCGGCGAGGGACTCGCGGCCGGCCCGGAAGTCCGCGGGCGCGGTGTGCTCCCAGAACGTCCAGTACGGGTGGGCGACGACCAGTCCGGGCACGACGCGCTCAGTCCTGGTGGAACACCTCGTCGGCGAGGTAGAGGTTGCCGTCGTCGTCGACCAGCCTGGTGATGACGCCCTCGAAGGACTGCGCCCAGCGAGTGTTGACCTCGGACTCGCCGAGCCTGCCGAAGACGGTTGCCACGTCGGGGTGGCACTCGCCGTAGTAGACGACCCTGGTGCCGCGGCGGAACCCCGAGTAGTTGCGCAGGCCGGCGTCGCGGATCGCCGCGCTCATCTCTGGCCAGATGGTGGCGTGCCGCTCGTCGTACTCCGCCTCGGTCCCGGGCGCGATCTCGAGTTCGAAGCACACGCGTTCCACGGTCGCCTCCGTCCGTCGGCCAGGTCCGGCACGCACCCTAGCGGCTGGCTGCAATCGCTACCAGAACGCTTCCCACTGCCCATCACGCTTCAGAGCAGAACCACCGCCACGCCCGCGCTCGCGGCCACCGCGGCCAGCAGCAGCCGGCGCGGAGGTGCCCGTCGGCTCCGGGCGGTCTCGGCGGCGAGCACCAGCAGCGGTGCGGTGGCCACGGCGGTCTGGACCACGGCCGGGCTCCCCTCCTGGACGGCGACGAGGATGAGGAGGAAATGGGTGGTCACCAGGGCGGCACGCACCGCCAGGCTCGGCAGTTCGCGCACGGGCACGTCCCGGGGTGGGACCAGGAGCAGGCTGGCAGCCGCAGCGAGACCGGTCCGGACGAGGTACGCCTCGACGACTCCGGCTCCCCGGTCGGCCAGCAGCCGACCGAGCACGGTGATCAGTCCGGTGCCCGTCGCGACCACCAGGACGGTCGCGAGCGTCCGCCGCCGGCTGAGCGCCGCGAAGGCGCCCGACAGGGCGTACAGCACCGCGCCGACGACCACGACCGCGGCGATCACCTGCGGCGCCCGCAGCACCCCAGGGAGCACGGCAGCCACCGCCACGGTGGTCGGCAGCGGGCTGATTGACATCGCGGCGACCACGGCGGACGCTTCGCCGTGGTCGAACAGGTCCCACACGGCCAGCGACGTGACGACGAGCAGGGCCGCGCTGGCCACGTGGAGCGCCACCACAGGCGGCGTCCACGTCCACGCGACGAACGGCGCGGCCGGGGCCACGAGCAGTGCGTTGAGGGCCAGCAGCGGCCCGATCAGCTGGCGCGCCGGCAACCGGCGGGTCAGCTGCTTGCTCAGCAGCGAGGCGGCGGCGTTCGCGACGGCCGACAGCAGGCCGAGGACGACCGTGATGGTCAACGGTCCGCCCGGCGTGAGCCGCGCGCCGTCAGGTGCGCGCGGCGGCCGCGCCCACCGGCCCGCCGGAGGACGCCCTGGCCACGTACTCGGTGGACACGACCTCCACGCGGGGTGGCGCCCCGGCGACCATGTCGAGGAACAGCTGCGCTGCGAACTGCCCGATCCGGCTCGAGTCGCGGGTGACCACGCTGATCGGGGGGTTGAACAGGCGCAGCAGCGGGAGGTCGTCCACGCCCACGAAGCCGATGTCCTCGCCGGGGCGGATGCCGCGCTCCGCCAGGGTGGTGAGCACCCCGACGGCGCTCTGGATGCCGCCGGCAAGGATCGCCGTCGGCGGGCGGGCCAGTGCCAGCAGATCCTTGGTGTGGCGGCCGGCGAAGTCCTCGGCGAAGGAGCCGAGTCGGAGGAGGTCGTCGCGCAGCGGCACGCCGGCGGCGCGGTGCGCGTCGACGAGCCCCCGGAGCCGCTCGCGGGTGGGTCGGATCTCGCGGGGGCCGCTGACCATGGCGATATCGCGGTGCCCCAGGGTCAGCAGCTCCGACACCGCCGCCCGGATGCCGTGGTAGTGGTCGCTGATGACCGCGCTCGCGGCGACGCTCTGCGTCTCCCGGTCGAGCAGCACGATTGGGATCCGGGTGGAGCGCAGCACCTCCAGGGTGCGCTGCTCAGTCTCCGAGACCGACGAGAGGATCAGCCCGTCGACCCGTCGCCGGCGAAGGAGGTTGACGTTCTCGGCCTCGATGTCGGTGCTGCCGTCGGAGTTGGTCAGCAGCATCGAGTAGCCGGCGTGGCGCAGCGTCTGCTCGGCGGCCTTTGCGATGTCTGCGAACAGCGGGTTGGAGATGTCCCGGACGACGAAGCCCACCGTCCGGGTCGACCCACGCCGCAGGCTCTGCGCGAGCAGGTCGGGTTCGTAGCCGAGGGCCGCCGCCGCGTCCTCGACGCGTTTGCGCATCGCCGGGCTGACGTCCGGATGTCCGCTGAGCGCGCGCGACACCGACGACAGTGCCACTCCGGCCTGCGCCGCCACGTCCTGCATCGTCGGCTGGCGCGGCATCGGCTGGCTCGTCATGGGCGTAAGATAGATGCGCTCACGTCTCCACGACGGCGATCGCGGCGCCCGTGGCCACTTCGTCGTCGACCGTCACGAGTCGCTCGACGAGCGTCCCGCTCACGGGCGATGGTACCTCGGCGTCGATCTTGTTCGTCTCCACCGAGAGGAGCGCATCCCCCTCGGCGACAACGTCGCCTTCGGTGACCAGCCACTCGAGGACGACGACGTCGTCGGCGGTGTCACCCAGCTTCGGCAGGTTGACGACGTGGCGCACGGAATCCGCTCCTTCGATGGGCCGCTGGCCCGGTGCGGCGTTGACGGGACACATGGGGGTGGTGCACGCAGCAGGTGACGCGGCCCCGTCATCTCGCGATCAGGCCGGGCAGCCAGGTCGTGGCATGGGTCTGCTCCTGGGGGAGGCATCGGCTGTCGAGATCACGGTGAGCACCTTCGACCGTCAGCGCGAGCGGTTGGGGGCGTACACGTGGCGGAACATCGCCTCGGCATCGGGAACCGGGCTGGCCTTGACGGTCTCGACCGCCTCGTCGACGCGAGCGGCGACGCGCGCGGCCATGGCGTCCGCGGCGGCGGCGTCGAGCGCGTCCTCGGAGAGCAGCCGTTCAGTGAAGCGGTCGATGGGGTCGCGCTCCCGCCAGAGCTCCATCTCGCCCTCCGGACGGTACGGCGCCGTGTCGGAGCGGGAGTGCCCGGCGTACCGGTAGGTCTTGAACTCCAGGAACCGCGGCCCGCCGCCGGCGCGGATCGCCGTGACCGCCTCCTCGACCGCTGCGACCACGACGTCGACGTCCTGACCGTCTACGGTCGCGGACGGGATGGCGTAGGACGCGCCGCGGACCGAGACGTCGGCGACCGGTGTGGTGAGGTCGAAGCGGCTGTACTCGCCGTAGACGTTGTGCTCGCAGACGAAGAGCACGGGCAGCTGCCAGATCGCGGCGAGGTTCAACCCCTCGTGGAACGCGCCGATGTTCGTCGCGCCGTCGCCGAACACCGCCACCGCGATGTCGTCGCCGCCGCGCAGCTGCGCGCTCAACCCCGCGCCCACCGCGACGGGGATGCCGGCGCCGACGATCGCGAAGGTCGGGAGGAGCCCGACGTCCGGCTCGCAGAGGTGCATCGACCCCCCGACGCCGCCGACCGAGCCGATCGTTCGTCCCATGATCTCGCCGAGCACGTCCTCCACAGTCAGTCCGAGCGCCAGCGCGACGGCGTGGCCGCGGTAGGTGCAGGTCACGACGTCGGTGGGGCGAGTGGCCGCGGCGACGCCGACCGCCACGGCCTCCTGGCCCTGGGCGGTGTGGGTCGTGCCGTGCACCAGCCCTTCGGAGAACAGCGCCTGGACGCGGTCCTCCAGCGCGCGGATCTCCAGCATGCGCTCGAGCCGGGCCACGCGGTCGCGCAGCCCGCCACGCCGGTCGAGCAGTGCCTCGGTGGCAGTCATGCGCCCAGTCCCTCCGTCTCCCACCAGGGCACCGGCAGCCGACCGCTGTCGAGGAGGGTGTCGATCTGCGCCCGGACGTAGTCTGGTCCGGGCAGGTAGCGCGCCTCGAGTTCGGGCGGGAAGGGCACCGGGACGTCGGGGGCGGTGATGCGCGTGACCGGGGCGGTGAGGTCGCCGAAGCACTCGCCGGCGACGGCGGCCGCGATCTCGGTCCCCCACCCGCCGGTCCGGGGGCTCTCCTCCACGACGACCAGCCGCCCGGTGCGGGCGACGGAGGCGAAGACGGTGTCCCGGTCCCAGGGGAGCAGCGTCTGGAGGTCGATCACGTCCGCCGTCCAGCCGGCCGACTCGGCCGCTCGGAGGGCCGTCCCCACCGTCTGGCCGAGCCCGACGATCGTGACGTCGTCCCCGGTCGCGCAGAGGTTCGCCTGACCGAGAGGGATGACGGCGGCGTCGCCGGTCTCGACCTCCTCCCGCTCGCCGTAGAGCGGCCGCGGCTCGAGAACGACGACCGGGTTGTCATCCTGGACGGCAGCGCGCAGGAGGCCGTACGCGGTCCGCGGGCCGGACGCCACCGCGAGCTTCAGCCCCGGGGTCGCGTAGAGCCAGGTTTCGAGTGTCTGCGAGTGCTGGGCGCCGAAACCGAGGCCGGACCCGGCCGACGCGCGCACGACCAGGGGCACCGAAAGCTTCCCGCCCGACAGGTAGCGGAACTTCGCCGCCTCCGTGGACAGCATGTCGAGCGCGACGCCGAGGAACTCGATGAACATGATCTCGACGACCGGCCGCAGCCCGGTGACCGCCGCCCCCAGGCCCGCCCCGAGGAAGCCGGTCTCCGAGATCGGCGTGTCGCGCACCCGCGCCCGGCCGAAGCGTTCGAGGAGCCCCTCGGAGGTCTTGAACGGCCCGCCCGCGGCGGCGACGTCCTCACCGAACACGATGACGGAACCGTCCCGCTCCATCTCGTCGGCAAGCGCGGCCACGATCGCCTGCCGCATCCGGAGCTTCGCCATCCGGGGAAATCCTCCCTGTCCTGTCAACCGCTCGGTCGCGGCGATGCTAGCGGAGCGGGCAGTACGAGTCGAATCCTTTCCAGTAACGAGTACAGCGGTCGATCAGCTGCTCCACTAGGCGACCTTTGAAGGGTAGACGCAGCTTATTGGCGCCCACCCTTCGGAGTGGCGGTGGACGGGGCGCCGGCGCCGCCAGCCAAGCCGCCGCCGCCCCGCGACCCGGAGGCCACCCGGCCGGCGCCGCCGCCGCGGAGGGTAGCGGCGACATCGGCGGAAACCCGCGGGGCCACCGCTGCGTCCAACCG
>JACCXR010000530.1 GCA_013696915.1 Euzebyaceae bacterium | reverse complement strand
TCGAGTCCGTCGCGGCGGCCATGACCGAGCGGTACGGCACTCCGACGTACGACAGCCAGTGGATGCCCATGTTGAATATTCAGCTGTGTCCGCATGCCGAAGGGCGCATCCTCGAATGGGGACGACTGGCCTTGGTATTCGGTCGCGGCGGAAATGGCGATGTCCCCGACGGCTTGGTGATCTGGTACTACGGTTTTCCTCCGCCTGGGTCCGATCCGGGCTACCCAGATCTCAGCACCGTGTCCGGGATCCGGCTCGGCTCCACGACGGCCCAGCTGCGCGCGGCATATCCCGATGTGGGCTTTACTGAGATCGGCGAAGGTCACACCTTGTGGTTCACCTCCTATGCGGAGGCCGACGCGTCCGACCCAAGAGATGGGTTGGGCGGCAACGTGACCAGCCTGGAAGGCGACGGCGTCGTGGACTTCATGGCCGTGCAACTCTGCGGTGAATCTGTGTAACCGGGTGCCGCAGTACCTGCGCCCCGGGGGGGTTTCCGCCCCCGCGGCCGAGGGCCATACTGGGCGGCATGCCGGGACCCGGGTGGACCGAGGCGGACGTCCAGCAGTTCTACGCCGACGAGATCGTCGCGGTGCAGCAGCGGCTGCGGGACTCCGACTGCGACAGCGAGGAACTGCGGCTGTCCCACCCCGACTACGCCGAGCAGCCGGTGATCCGGGTCTACCGCGACTCCTGGGAGTTCTCGCCCGGGGAGCGCTCGCCGGCGTCGTAGCCGGCCGCGCACCCGGGGTGCGTCGCAGCCGGTCGCCCCCGCGCCGCTACCCTCGGGGCGTGCACGCCGCCCACCCTCTCGCCGACGGCCTCCGGCCCGGGGGCCGCTTCGACCGCTGGCAGCCGCTGCCGCCGCGCTACTTCCTCGCCGACGTGGACGGGACCCTGATTGGAGAGGTCCAGACCGCGACCGAACGGGTCGTCGCCGCGGTGCGGGCCGCCCACTCCGCGGGCATCGTGGTCGGGTTCGCGACCGGGCGGTTGGCGTCGGGGGTCGCCGCGCTGCACGACCAGCTCGGCCTCGACGGGCCCCACATCGTCCTCAACGGCGCCCAGGTCCGGACCGGTGGGCGGGCCCTGCGGACCTGGTCGCTGCGGCCCGCACAGTCGGTCGCCGTCCGCGAGCTCTGCACCCGCCATGGGCTCTACGGCGAGTTCTACCTGGATGACGGCTTCCTCGTCACCGCCGACGACGAGCGCGTCCGTGCCCACTGGGAGCTCGTCACCGGGCCGCCGGCGGGGCTCGTCGACGATGTCGACCTCGCCGCTACGACGGTCGTCAAGGCGACGATCATGGCGTTCTCGCCGGACGAGGCGTCCTTCGTCGTGTCCGAGGTGACGCGGCTCGGCCTGCTGGCGGGCCCGGCGACCTTCCCGCTGACCCCGGCGATCGTCTACGTCAACGTGACCCATCCCAAGGCGGACAAGGGCCGGGCGCTCGCCCACGCGGCCGGTCACCTGGGTTGCCGCATGTCCGAGGTCATCGCGGTCGGCGACGGGTTGAACGACCTGTCCATGCTCGCCGTCGCGGGCACGGCGATCGCCATGGGTCAGGCCCCCGCCGAGGTGCAGGAGGCGGCCCATCTGATCGTCCCTGACGTCGCCGCCGACGGCGTGGCGCACGCGCTGCAGGCGGCAGCGCGCTGGCGACGCGCCGCCTGACCCCGGTGCTCCCAGGAGGAAGATGGCGTGCTCGAGGATGCGCCCGCGCCGACCAGTCACGGCCGGTGACGCGTCCGATCAGCGCCCTGGCAGCGCCTCCGTCAACGTTTGAAGGGTAGCCGCAGCAGTCGGCGTCTACCCTTCGAACGCTGCGCTGTCGGGGTCCCCGGATCAGGGTTTGAAGGGTAGGCGCAACAGTTGGCGGCTACCCTTCGATGCTGTGCCTGCTCCCCGACAAAGCCGCCGCCGCGGAACGCAATCGCCGCCGGAAGCCCGGAACAATCGCGGCGAGAGGATGTCCCGGTGATCGTGGAACTTGGGTGAGCGCCACCGTGCGGTTGCATCCTTCCGGTGTCGGCCAGACGCTCGGCGATCGCCTCGTGCGTCCAATGGCTGTCGGGGTCGGGCGGGGTCTCGGTCACGGTCGCCACGATCCGCAACCGCTCTTGGGGACCGTGGACCGGCGGACGGCC
>JACCXR010000507.1 GCA_013696915.1 Euzebyaceae bacterium | reverse complement strand
CCGCCACCTCGCCCCCCGCCACGGAGGCCTCCTCCCCCGCCGACCGCGGGTCGGGCGCGCCGGGCACGCCGGCCGGCACCCGCCCGGAGCGGGATCCGTCGCCTGTGACGAACTCCCCGGCGCCGCCCACTGCTGGAAGCGCCCCGCCGAGGACGCCTCGCACGGAGCACGCGCTGCGGGTCGATCCGGCCTCGGTCGGGCTCCCCTACTCGACGGACGTCCCGGGGCTGCTGACGTTCCGCGGCAACCCGACCAGGACCTACTACGGCAGCGGCCCGGTGCCGCGCGAGCCGGAGGTCCGGTGGCGCTTCCCGGACCGGGCGATGTGCTCGCTGTCGACGGTCGGCGGCGAGGCCACCGAGTGGTGCGGCACCGGATGGACGGGACAGCCGGCGGTCTTCGAGCGGACCGGGCGGACGTGGGTCGTGTTCGGCGCCTACGACCGGGCGCTGCACTTCGTGGACGCGGGGACCGGGGAACGGATCCTCCCGGACTTTCCGACCGGTGACATCATCAAGGGGTCGGTGACGGTCGACCCTGACGGCTTCCCGCTCGTGTACAGCGGGTCGCGGGACGGCCACTACCGGATCGTCGCCTTCGACGGCGAGGAGCCGGTCGAGCTGTGGCGGCTGTCCGCAGGGGACACCGGTCCGACGCTGTGGAACGACGACTGGGACGGCAGCGGCCTCGTCCTCGGCGACCATCTGGTCGTCGGCGGCGAGAACAGCCGCATCCACGTCGTCCGGCTCAACCGAGGGTACGGCCCGGACGGCCGGGTCACCGTGGCGCCGGAGCTCGTCTGGGATGCCGCCGGCTGGGATGCGGAGCTCCTGGCGGGCATCGGCGACCACAACGTCTCGATCGAGGGCTCGGTCGCCGTCTGGGAGCACACGCTGTACTTCGCCAACTCCGGCGGGCTGGTGCAGGGCTGGGACCTCTCGGGGCTGACGCGGGGGCGGACTCCGCACCGGACGTTCCGCTTCTGGACCGGGGACGACACCGACGCGTCGGTGGTCGTGGACTCCGACGGGATGCTCTACGTGGCCTCGGAGTGGGAGCGCCACACCCCGCGCGCAGCCGACGTCGGTCAGATCATGAAGCTCGATCCGCGCCGGCCCGACGACCCCGTCGTGTGGGCCGTCGCGGACCGGGGCGCGGACGTGGCCGGCGTCTGGGCCACTCCCGCGCTTGACCGGGACGTCCTGTACGTCGCCACCGACGCCGGGCGACTGCTGGCCCTGGACCGTGACGACGGCTCCGAGCGCTGGTCAATCCAGCTGGCCGGGCCGACCTGGCAGTCCCCGGTGGTCGTCGACGACGTGCTGCTGCAGGGTGACTGCGCGGGCGACCTGCACGCCTTCGACGTGCGGGACACCAGCCGCCAGCCCCCGCCGCTGTGGACGCTGCCGCTCGGCGGCTGCATCGAGTCCACCCCCGCCGTCTGGCGGGGCGGCGTCTACGTCGGGACCCGCGCCGGCTTCCTGGTCGGCATCCGTTGATTCGCGGATCGCCTCAAGGCCGCCGAGGCGATGCTCGTGACCTCGGTGGTGGCGGTCGCTCAGCGACCGCCGTGAGGATGTGAGACGGGCCGTGCTCAGCCGGTGGGCTCGGCCGCGGCACGGACAGCGTGCGAGGGCTCGAGATCGTGGCCCTGCACCGACGTGCGGCCGCGGAAGGAGACGGGCAGGACGTTCGCGGGCAGACCGTCACGCGCCTCCAGCCGGCGACCGATCTCTTCCGGGACGTCCGCGCTGCCGAACAGCCGGCCCTGACCCAGCCTGCAGTCGAGGGCGAGCAGGTGGTGGAGCTGTTCCGGAGTCTCCACCCCCTCCGCCACCGTCTTGACGAGCAGGGTGCGGGCGAGGCGGATGATGCCCCTGGCCACCGTCGACCCGGCCGGGTCGCCGCCGAGCGTGTCGATGAACGCGCGGTCGATCTTCAGCACGTCGACGGGCAGGCGCTGCAGGTAGCTCAGGGACGAGTACCCCGTGCCGAAGTCGTCGATCGCGAGCTGGGCGCCCAGCGCCTTCAACTCGGCGATCCGGTCGAGGGCGCCCTCGAAGTCGTCCACGAACACGCTCTCGGTCAGCTCCAGCACCAGTCGGTCCGGTCGCAGACCGGTCCGTTCCAGAGCGTCGCGGACGGTGAGCGCGAAGTCGTCGGACTCCAGCTGGCGGGGCGAGACGTTCACCCCGATCGTGAAGGGCCGGTCGTCACCGTCCGTCCAGGCCGCCGCCTGCCGGCACGACTCGTCCAGAACGCGGCGGCCGATCGCAACGATCAGACCCGTCTCCTCGGCCAGGGGAATGAAGTCGACCGGCATGACCTCCCCGCGCTCCGGGTGCTGCCAGCGGACGAGTGCCTCCGCGCCGACGATGTCCTCGGTGTCGAGCGCCACGATCGGCTGGTACACGACGGTGAACTCGTCCCGGTCCAGTGCCCGCTGCAGGTCGGCCTTCAGCTCGAGGCGGGCCATCGCCTCGAGATGCATGCTCGGCCGGAACACCTCGTAGCCGCCTTTGCCCCGGCTCTTCGCGATGTACATGGCCACGTCGGCGTTGCGGAGAAGCGTCTCCGCATCGACGCCGGGCGCGGTCATGGCGATCCCGACGCTCGCCGACGGCAGGACCTCCTTGTGGCCCAGCCTCACCGCCGGTTCGAGCGCGCGGAGCAGTCTCCCGGCGACGGTGGCGGCCTCCCGGTGGCTGTCGAGACCTTCCACGAGGACGCCGAACTCGTCGCCGCCCAGCCTCGCCACGGTGTCGGAGGCGGCGACGCTCGACTGCAGCCGGTTGGCGAGCTCCACGATCATCCGGTCGCCGGCGCTGTGGCCCAGGCTGTCGTTGACCGTCTTGAAGTCGTCGAGATCGACGAACAGCACCGTGGCGAGGGTCCCGAGCCCGCCGGCGCGGTCGATCGCCCGCCCGACGCGGTCGAGGAAGAGCACGCGATTGGCGAGCCCCGTCAGCGGGTCGTGATACGCCTGATGGCGCAGTTTCGCCTCGAGCGCCTTCCGTTCGCTGATGTCACGGGTCGTCAGGACGATCCCCTCGACGTTGGGGTCGCCGAGCAGGTTGCGGACGTTCGCCTCGACATGGCGCCACTCGCCGGTCGCGTGGCGCAACCTCGCCTCGACCGGCGAGGGGATCGCCCGTGGCTGTTCCTCGACGGCGGCCAGCACCCGGCTCAGGGTGGGGGCGTCGTCGGCGTGGACGAGGGTCGCGATCGCCTCGCCGACCAGCTCGTAGGGTTCGTAGCCGAGTTCGTTGATCACCGATGAGCTGACCCAGGTCACCATGCCACGGGTGTCCACGATCGTGATGACGTCGGAGGCGTTCTGCACCAGCGAGCGGAAGCGCTGCTCGCTGTCCCGCCGGTGGAGGTCTTCGACGAGTTCGGCGCTCTCCAGGGCGAGGGACAGCTGCGCCGCCAGGGCCCCGAGGCCGTCGACCGCCGACTCCGGCAGCCGGGTGACGCCCGTGAGCGTGAGGCGCCCCGCCGCGCGGTCACGGAATAGGAGTGGGACCCCGGCCTCGCACCCGCTCCGGTCGGTCCCCGGCCCGGTGCCGGCGCCGCCGACCCGATCGCCTTTCCGGTGATGCCTCACTCCGGGGCCCGCCCCGGCGGTCGCAACGACGTGCAGGCTCGACGCGCCGGCGGTCGCGACGCTCGCCTGCACCGCGACCGCCGGGCCCGCCAGCGCCAGGGCCGACTCCAGCGTCGCACCGTACATCGCGTCCCGATCGGCGGCCGCCATCAGCGCCGCTCCGCAGCGGCCCAGCATCCGCTCGCGGTCGACGGCCGCCTCCAGGCGGGAGAGGGCCGACTCGAGGACCCTCACCAGCCCGGACATGCGGGTGATGACGAGGACGAAGAGGATGAACGACCCGCCCGCGGTGACGGGCAGATGCAGCGGGCCCCCCCTCGCGACCTGCACCACGAGGGTGGCCGGGGCCAGCAGCGCCGCGGCGGCGAGCAGCGCGACCCGGCCCGCCGTCATGCCCGCGCCCCGGCGGTTGACCGCGGCGCCGGCGCTCGGGTGCAGCGCGGCGGCCCCGACCAGGGCGCTGGGGAGGGCGAGCAGCAGTGGCGCGGTCGGCCCGGTCGCAGCTGGATGTACGGTCAGCGCCAGCGAGAGACCCACCCATGACAGCAGGCCCGTGCCGAGGAGCCCGCAGCTGGGCGACCGACGACCGGACCCGAACACGAGCCTGACCGCCACAGCCAGCAGTCCGAGATGGACGGCGAAGACCGCGAGCGAGACGACCCGGTCGAGAGAGCCGACGCCTTCGCCGGCGAAGCCCGGCGCGACGAACAGGACCCACAGGACCACGCCGCTGCCGACGGTGACGGTGGCGGCGTCTACCCAGCTGCCGCGCGCCGGAGCCGGATAGCGACGCCGGACGATCGCCGTGCTGCCCGCCGCCAGCAGCGCGAACCCGGCGACCAGCGGGAGCGTGGCGACGAACGACGCGAGTGGAGGCGGCGCCGAGGCAAGCAGCGGAGCGCCCACCGACCGCCCCGCGAGCGTGAGCAGCCCGGCGGCGATCAGCGACCACGACCGTCGCTGCGGCCCGACCTGTCCCCTGGCGCCCGCAAGCGCGGCAATGGGTCCGGCGAGGCCCGCGGCGAGCCCTGCCGCGGTGGCTGAGGGCTCGCCGAGGATCGACGCCGCCAGCGTCGCGACCGCGACGACGGCGAGCGGCAGCATCCAGGAACGTGACCCCATGCGCCTTGTGTCGGCAAAGTCGGGCACCCGGTTGAGCACTTCAGCCGTCGCTCTCGCCCGGCGCCGTGCGCGTCGCCGCGGCGACCGAGTGGGCTCAGTGACACCCCAGAGGCCGGGTTCTTGCCCTTTCCGGGGTGGATTCTTCGGATATCCGAAGAGTCCACCCCGGAAGGCGGCAGGTGGCCCACGTCGGCGGAGCTGCGCCTCACCCGCTGCATCACCCGCCAAGCCCGGTCTGAGCTGCACGAGCGGGTCGCGGACTGGCTCGAGACCAAGGCAGGAGCAACCACGCTGGAGTTCCAGGAGGTCATCGGCTATCACCTCGAGCAGGCGTACATGCACAAGCGGGACCTCGGGCTCGTGGACGGGCACAGCCGCGCAGTCGTCCTTCGGGCGGGCGAGCGGCTGGCGAGTTCGGGCCTGCGCGCGTTCGCTCGTTTCGACGGGGCGGGGCCGAGAACCTGCTGTGTCGGGCGGAGCGCTTCTGCCCTCTGACCACCCACGACGGTGGAAGGTACAGCGCCAGCTCGCCGAGGCGTACCAGGTCATGGGACGGCACGTCGATGCCGATGCGGTGCTTGCGGAGCTGCTCGAAGATCGCCGCGCTCGCCAACGGGCAGACCGGCAAGAACAACCCTCAACGTCAGGGGCTCAACAGCGCGGTGAAGGGCGAAGGCGATCCGTTGCACGTCATCGGCGGCCTCCCCACCGTGGCCACCGACTACAGCCGGCA
>JACCXR010000469.1 GCA_013696915.1 Euzebyaceae bacterium | reverse complement strand
GCGGCGCCCAGCGCGGCGCCGGGCGCCGCGCCGGCGGACAGCGCCGCCCGCAGCTCGCTCAGCACCGCCAGGTCCAATCCGGGGCCGTGCGGCTGGGCCCGAGGTGGCCGCCCGCGGCTCCCCGGACGCAGCGCGCCGATGTCGGGCGTCGGCACCGTCACCACGATCCCCGACGCCAGAGCTCGGTGGCGCGCAACGGGCCGTCAGCGACCCGCGGGGCGGTCTCGGCGACCTGCACCACGCCGCGCCTGCCGTCGGGCGCCCGTGACAGGACGACGAACAGGTCGAGTCCGACGGCCAGCTGGGCGCGGGCCGCTTCCAGCGGCAGCCCGGCGAGCAGGGCCATGCCCTCGAGGCGGACGAGCGCCTCGTCCGCGGCGCGGGCGTGCACGGTCGTCATGCAGCCCTCGTGGCCGGTCGCCAGCGCCTGGAGGACATCGACGACCTCCTCGCCCCGCACCTCTCCGACCACGATCCGGTCGGGACGCATGCGCAGCGCCTGACGCACCAGGTCGCGGATGGTCACCTCGCCCGCCGCCTCGGCGTTCGGCGGCCGCGTCTCGAGCCGGACCACGTGCGGGCAGCGCGGGCGCAGCTCGGGGGCGTCCTCGATCACGACGACGCGTTCGCCGGCCCCGATGTCGCCGAGCAGAACCCCGAGCAGCGTCGTCTTGCCGGTCCCGGTGCGACCGCAGCAGACGATGGCGCGCCTGGCCGCGATCGCGTCCCGGAGCAGCGCGCCGACGTCGGCTGGCACGGCACCGGAGGCGGCGAGCTCGTCCCACGTGGGCGACAGCGACGCGAACTTGCGGACCGTCACGACCGGTCCTCCGGGCGCGAGCGGCGGGAGGAGGGCGTGGAGGCGGCTGCCGTCCGCGAGCCGGGCGTCCACGTGCGGGCGGGCGCGGTCGAACCGCAGTCCCAGCGGCCCGACGACCCGCAGGACGGCGGCCCGCACGGCCTCGGCGTCGGGGAACGACACGTCGACCTGCTGGAGTCGGCCGCCCCGTTCGACCCACACCTCGTCCGGCCCGTTGACCATCACGTCGGTGACCGCGGGGTCGCGCAGCAGCGGCTGGACCGGTCCCAGCCCGGCCAGGGTGTCCGCGAGCTCCCGCACCACGGTCGCCAGGGCCCCCGACGGCAGCAGCATGCCCTCCTCGCGGACGGCCCTGGCCACGGCCGAGCGCACCGCCGCGAGCCGCGCCGGCCCGTCGGCCGTGGCCGCCAGGACCGGGTCGTCGGCCACCCGCCTCCGCAGGCGGTCCAGGGACACGGCCGCCGCGCTCACCGGTGCACCCGCCGCAGAACCGCGCGGAGGGTGGAGATCCACGACCCGGGAAGGCCGCTGGGAACGCGCCCCGAGACGCCCGCCCTGGCGACCCGCACCGACCACGGCACCCACCCGACCGGCGCCCGGCCGAGCAGCCGGCGGACCCCGGCCCGGTCGAGCGGCCCCGACTCGCCGACCAGCACGGGGACGTCGCCCCCCAGGCGCCCCAGCGCACGCAGGCGGGAGTCGGCGCGCGCGCAGACGAGGTCGGCGCCGTGGAGGTGCGTCGGGGCGCGCAGGTCAGCGACGACCGCGGCGAGGGGCCAGCCGCCGGTCCCGGCGACACCACCCCCGCCGCCGAGAACCGTGAGCCGGTCGACGCCCGGGACGGCCTTGGCGAGGCCGGGAACCTCGGCCGCCGCGTCGGCGGGCGCCAGCGCGGCGAGTTCCGCGGCGCCCGGGCCGGTCCAGGGACCCAGACCGCAGAGGGCGAGCAGGTCGTCGCCGCCGACGACCAGGGTCGGGCGGCCCGACCACGCGAGCAGCCCGCCGACGGCCAGCGTGACCGTGGACGTCCCGACGCCCCCTGCACAGCCGGCGACGCGGAACACCGCGGGACCCCCCGCCTGGCGTCCGGTCGCCCGCACGCGGAGCGGAGCATCGAGCAGGCGCCGGCGGTCCTGGGGCCAGGCGATGACGTCGAGGGCGCCGGCCAGCAGCGCCGCACGGACCTGCTCGCCGTCCGCCGGGCCCTCGACCACGACGACACTCGGCACCCCCGGCCGCGGGCCGCTCGCGATCGCCAGCGCCGGCGCAAGGCCGCCGTCGGTGCCCACGACCTGCCATCCCGCCTCCGTCTCCACGAACGAGGCGACCTCCGCGGCGAGGCCGTCCGGCAGGTCAAGTGCGACCGGCAGGTCCTCGTTGCGCATCCGTGCCTCCTCCTCCGGTCGTGGCCAGCGGCGCGGCCACCGGTCGGGTCGCCGCAGCGCGACGCTACGGCGGGTGGGGGACCCAGCCGCCCGGATCGCCCGGACGACCTGTGGACGGCCGGCCGGTCGGGGGCGGCGCCCGGCGGGGCGGCTACCCTGCAGCCATGGACGGGAAGGGTCGCGCCGGGGAGGAGACCGGCACCGCGGCGGGACGACGAGAGGCCGCCTTCTTCGACCTCGACAAGACCGTCGTGGCCAAGTCGTCGACGCTGGCGTTCGGGCGCCCCCTCTACCGCGAGGGGCTGATCTCGCCCAGCGTGGTCGTCAAGGGGGCCTATGCCCAGCTGGCCTACCAGCTCGTCGGCGCGAACGAGCAGCGCATGGAGCGCTCCCGGGTGGCGCTGCTGGAACTGACCCGGGGCTGGGAGGCAGAGCGGGTCCAGCGCCTGGTCCGTGAGACGCTCGAGGAGATCATCGACCCGCTGATCTACCAGGAGGCGCTCGACCTGTTCTCCGAGCACCGCCGCGCCGGCCGCGACCTCTATCTCGTGTCGTCGTCGGGCGTGGAGGTCGTCCGACCGCTCGCCGAGTACCTGGGCGTCCCCTACGTCATCGCGACCCGCGCCGGCATCGACCGCGACGGCTTCTACGACGGGACGCTGGAGTTCTACGCCTACGCGGAGAACAAGGCCGTGGCCATGCGCCAGGAGGCCGCCGCGCGCAACATCGATCTGGCGGCCAGCTACGCCTACTCAGACTCGGTGACCGACCTTCCGATGCTCTCTGCGGTCGGCCATCCCGTGGCGGTCAACCCCGACCGCGAGCTGCGCGTCGCCGCGCGTGAGCGCGGGTGGGAGACCGTCGACTTCGTGCGCCCGGTGGCCATGCGCAGCCGCCTCGGCGGGGTCCCGCGGCCCCCGGCAGAGGTCATGGCCGGCGCCGGCGCCCTCGGTGCGGTCGCCCTGGCCGGTTGGGTGCTCTACCAGCGCCGCCACGACCCGGCGCGTGCGCCGGTCGCGGCCGGCCGCGGTTGAGTCCCGGGGTGTCCTCCCCGGCGGGCACCGGCGACACGCCGGCTGCCGACGCCAACGCCGTCCGCGAACGCGCCGCCGCCGCGCTGCGCCGGCTGGGTCACGCGGTCGTCGGCCATGAGGCCGATCCGGGCCTCCTCGACCGGATCGCGACGCTCGCCCACGCCACGGCCGCGACGGTCGAGACCGGCGCGGCCCGCACGCGGCCGATCGAGTCCATGAAGCGCCGACTGTGGGCCAGCCCGCCGGCGGACGGGCAGCCCATGAGCCACTTCGCCGAGTGCGTCGTGTCCGGTGCCGCCAACCCGATGGGCATCGCCATCCAGGTCCGCCGCGCGGGCGACGGTGCGGTTGCGGACTTCAACCTCGGCCCGGCCTTCGAGGGCGCCCCCGGCCGCGCGCACGGCGGCGTCGTCGCCGCCGTCTTCGACGACGTCATGGGCTACGTGCTCGTGATCCAGCGGACCCCGGCCTACACCGGCCGGCTCACGGTGCGGTACCGGGCGCCGGTGCCGGTGGGCGCAGACCTCACCGTCCTGGCCCGCCTGGTCCGCCGGGAGGGCCGCAAGCTGTGGATGGAGTCGCAGATGCTGCACGGCGACGAGTGCGTCGCCGAGGCCGATGCGCTCTTCATCGCCATCCCGCCCGAGCGGCTCGGCCTGCCGCCGGCTCAGTAGCGGTCGCGCAGGGCCAGCACGTTGTCGATGTAGCGCACCGTGTCCTCGTACATGCCGTTGCGCTCCACCGAACGCAGTCCCTGGTAGTAGCCCGCGAGCGTCCTGCGGGTGTCTCCCCCGGTCAGGCCGTGGAGGTGGTCGAGGAACGCGACCCCGGCCTCCACGTTGTCGGCCGGATCGCGGAGGTCGAGGGGCCGCCCGACGACGCGCTGCGAGACGAACTCGCCGGTGGAGGGCAGTACCTGCATGATGCCGACGGCGCCGACGCTCGAGACCACCCGGTTGTTCCAGCCCGACTCCTGCATCGCCAGGGCCTTCACCATCGCGGGGTTCCACCCGTAGTCGCGCGCCGTCTGCTCGAGCAGGGTGCCGACGTCCGCGCGGGAGGACGCCGACCGCGGCGCGGGAACGACCGCCGCGGGGGCAGGGACACGCAGCCGCCGCCCCTCGATCACCACGTTGACGTCCGCGACGTCGTTCGCGGCCGCGAGGTCCGCGACGCCGATGCCGTACCGGCGGGCGATGTCGGAGAGGGTCTCGCCCGGGCGCACGACGTGGCCGCCACCGCCGGAGTCGACCGAGGCCTCCGCGCGCCCGCTGCCTGCGGGGATGTCCAGGGACTGGCCGGCGTGGATGAGGTCCGCGTCCGAGATGCCGTTCGCCGCCGCGACGGCGGACGCCGAGACGCCGTGCGCCGCGGCGATGCCGGACAGCGTGTCGCCGGCACGGACGGTGTAGTGGGCAGAGCCGGCAAGGACGAGCGCACCGATCACCAGCAGGCAGGAGCACGCGCGGCGGCCGACCGAGGGGAGGGCAAGCATGGGGAAGACCTCTCGGTGGAGTACCGTCTCGACGGCGCCTCCCGGCGGCAGAGACGAGATGGGAGTGTGTCAGGAGTCAACCGTAGTCAAGCGCTGAGGCGTTTGCCAACTCTTGATCTGCGGGGCCGCCCCATGCGAGCGCCCGTCAGTAGTAGTCGCGCTGGTACCGCACCCCGTCGGTCGAGGCCTCGATCCACGTCGACCGGGGCAGGTCCTTCCACCGCCGTCCCCCGGCCGTGAAGCTGATCGTCCACTCCACCGCCACCGTCGAGCCGTCCGCCGACTCGAGCATCCGCTTGGTCGTCACGTCGATGCTCTCGCGCGCCGACATCCACGAGCTGAGGTAGGCCTGGATGAGCCGGGAGGTCTCGTGCGGCGGGTTCTGCGGCTCCAGCCACAGGGCGTCCGGGGCGTAGATGTCGAGGAGCGCGTCGACGTCCTGCTTCTCCAGCGCAGCACTGAGTACGTCCCACAGACCCCGTGCCCGGCCCATCTGCCCTCCTGCGGTCGCGTCTGCGCCGCGGACCGGCGGCCCGCGGCGCGACGAACAATAACCGGGGGCGACTGGCGGGCGAAACCTGAGCGGAGCGTGGTGACCCGGACCTGATCACTCAAGGAGCGACGCGAGGTCCAGGGCTACAGGTATTGACCGGTGCTCTCGCGCGGGCCGCCCGGGGCCGGCCGTCCGGGAGGGCCCGCGTCGCCGACCGGCAGGCCCCGCTGGCGCATGGCGTCGAGCTGCTGGCGGGCCTGCGCCTGCTGGGTGAAGATGGCGGCCTGGATGCCCTGGAACAGGCCCTCAAGCCAGCCGATCAGCTGCGCCTGGGCGATCAGGATCACCGACTCGGACGGCACCGGGTCGTCGAAGGGCAGCGTGAGGCTCGACAGCTCCTTCTGCAGGTCGCCGCTGAGCACTTCGCACAGCTGCCCCAGCGCCCGCTCGTGGACGAGCTTCAGCCGCTCCCGTCCGGCCTCGTCGGTCGGCGCCCGCCGCACCTCCTCCTGCATCTCGCGGAGCATCAGGGCGATCCGCATGAGCTTGCCGGGCTCGACCATCGTGCTCTCGCGGTCGGGTGCGGGCTCTTGGACGACTTCCACGTCTTCGGACATGGCGGCATGCTACCCAGCCGGCCGGATCAGAACAGCGCCGCCGCGAGGCGGGGCCGGAATGCCCTCACGAGCTCGTGGTCGTCGCCGAGGACGCGGAACACCTCCAGGACGGCCTCCCGGCCCTCCTTGCGGGTGTCCGGATCACGGACCGCGTCCAGGAGGATGGTGAGGGCCTCCGCGTGCGTGCCACGGGCGGCGAGGCTGCGGCCGAGTTCGAGCCGGGCCCCGCCATCACCCGCCCGCGCGCGGGCGGAGAGCCCCTCCAGCGTCTCGCCGTCCGTCGCCGACGCGGACAGCCGCAGTTCGGCGAGCAGGCGCTCCGCCGACCGGTCCCCCGGCACGCGCTGCAGCAACGCGACCGCCTCCTCCTCGTCGCCCCGGCTCGCGAGCTCGCGCGCCAGTCCCACACACGCCCCGGCGTGGTCGCGCTGCAGCGCCAGCGCAGCCCGCAGGAGTCGTTCCCGCTCCGGCCCGTCGGCCCGCTCGGCCTGGGCAACCAGCCGGTCGGCCTCGGATGGCGCGAGCGCCGCGAAGAATGCCTCCACCGTCGCCTCGGGCTGAACGCCGACGAACTCGGCGACCACGCGCCCGGCGGCGAAGGCCTTGACCGCCGGGATGCCCTGGACGCGGAACTGGCGCGCCACGCCCGGCGCCGCGTCGACGTCGACCTTGACGACGTCCACGTCGCGCGACCAGCGGTCCGCGGCCCGCTCCAGCAGTGGCGACAGCTGACGACACGGCCCGCACCAGGCGGCCCAGAAGTCCACCACCACCGGGCGGGTGTGGCTCGCGTCGATGACCTGGGTGGCGAACGTGGCGTCGGTCACGTCGCGGATGGTGGCGGTCTCGCTCACGGCGTCCTCTCTCGTCAGTCTCGGTGCACCGAAGTGTGACGGCGGCGACCGGCCGCCGCAGCGGCCGCCTTCGTGGGAGCGATCCCGCCGGCGTATAGGCTGCCCGGAAGGATCTGGTCGAGGAGCACGCGGGGGCGAGCCGCTTTGGAGCCGCACGACGGGACCGCCGGCGCGCCGCTGTGGTGACCGCCGCGAGCGTCGTCGTCCAGCGACGGATCGAGTGGCCCGACACCGACGCATCGGGGCACTACCACTACTCGACGGCGTTCCGGCTGGCCGAGGCCGCCGAGGCCGTGCTCCACGACCGTCTCGGGATCATCCGCGAGACCTTCGGGCGCACGCCGCGGGTCCGGGTCTCCGCGGACTTCCGATCGGTGCTGCGCTTCCACGACGTGGTGGACGTCGAGCTGCGGGTCGCCGCGGTCGGCCGCACGTCGGTCACCTACGCCTTCGCCGTGCGCCGGGACGACGTGGTCGCGGTGGAGGGCGAGGTCGCGACCGTCCTCCTCGAGCGCCCGGAGGGCGCGACCGCCCCGGTACCGGACGTGTGGCGGAGACTGCTGCTCGAGGCCGGCCCGCAGCGGCCCGAGACGTTCGCGTGACCGCGGCGCCGGCGGCGTGCACGGGGCGCCTGGCCGTCGTCACCGGCGGGAGCCGGGGCATCGGCCGGGCGGTCGTCGAGCGACTCGCCGGCGACGGGGACCGCGTCGTGGCGCTGGGCCGCGACGCCGGCGCACTGCGGGACGTGGTCGGCTGCGGGGGTGGGCGCGTGTCCGCGGAGGTCTGCGACGTGACGGACGAGGCGGCCGTCGACGCGCTCTTCGCGCGGTTGGGTCCTGTCGACGTGCTCGTGCCGAACGCGGGGGCCTCCGCCGCGGCGCCGCTGGACCGCACGACCGTCGAGGAGTGGGAGCGGCAGATCGCCGTGAACGCCACGGGGGTGTTCCTGTGTGTCCGGGCCGCACTGGCCGGCATGCGCGCGCGCGACAGCGGGCGCATCGTCGTGGTCGCGTCGACCGCTGCCCTTGCCGGCCAGCCGTACACCGCGGCCTACACCGCCTCGAAGCACGCCGCGGTGGGACTGGTGCGGGCGGTCGCGTCGGAGGTGGCCGGAACGGGCGTGACCGCGAATGCCGTGTGCCCCGCCTTCGTCGAGTCCGAGATGACCGACCGGTCCGTGGCCCGTATCGTTTCCGCGACGGGCCGCACCGACGAGCAGGCGAGGCAGGCGCTCGAGCGCAGCTCTCCGCTCGGCCGCCTGCTCGCCCCGTCCGAGGTCGCGCATGCCGTGGCCTTCCTCGCCGACCGGCGCTCCGGCGCGGTCAACGGTCAGACACTCGTCCTCGACGGAGGAGGCCTCCAGCGATGAGCCCGTTCCGCGCGTCACCCGGCTTCACCGAGCAGTGGCGCCACTTCGACTTCGCGGTGGACGACGGCGTCGCCACCGTGACGCTCGACCGCCCGGAGAAGCTGAACGCCCTGACGTTCGACGTGTACGCCGACCTGCGGGATCTCCTCGCCGAGTTGCCGCACCGCGACGACGTGGCCGTCCTCGTGATCACCGGGCGCGGCCGGGCCTTCTGCGCCGGCGGTGACGTCAACGAGATCATCGGCGCGTTGCTCGAGATGGACCCGCGCGACCTGCTCGACTTCACGCGCATGACCGGCGCGGTCGTGCAGCGGATGCGCGAGTGCCCGCTGCCGATCATCGCGTCGGTCAACGGCGTGGCGGCCGGCGCCGGCTCCGTGATCGCCCTCGCGGCCGACTTCCGGCTGCTCGCCCGGTCCGCGTCGTTCGCCTTCCTGTTCACCAAGGTCGGGCTGGCGGGCGCCGACATGGGCGCCGCCTACCTCCTGCCCCGGCTGATCGGCTTCGGGCGCGCGACCGAGCTGCTGATCCTCGGCGACAGGGTCGATGCCGAGCACGCGCAGCGGATCGGTCTGGCGAGCTCCGTCGTCGAGGACGCGGAGCTGGCCGGCGCGACGGCGGCGCTCGCCCGCCGGCTGGCCGACGGTCCGACGTTCGCCTACGCGACCACGAAGATGCTGCTGTCGCGCGAGCTCGACACCGACCTGGCCGGGGCGATCGAGCTCGAGGCGATGACGCAGGCGCTGCTGATGAACTCCGCCGACCACGCCGAGTTCCACGCGGCGTTCAACGCCAAGCGCCCGCCGCGGTGGACCGGCCGGTGACGACGCCGCACCGGATCGTCAACCCTCCCGGGATGTCGCGCGCGGTCGGGTTCGCCCATGCCGTCGTGGCGGCCGCCGGGCGGACGGTCTACCTGGGCGGCCAGACCGCTCACGGCGCCGACGGCGAGCTCCGGGGCGGGACCGTGGCCGAGCAGTTCGACGCCGCGGCGGACAACGTCGTGACCGCGCTGGCGGCCTGCGGGGCCGAGCCCGCGCACCTCGTGTCGCTGCACATCTACACGACGGACGTGGCCGGGTACCGGGAGGCGCTGGGCGAGCTCGGCGTCATCTACCGCCGGCACTTCGGCCGGCACTACCCGGCGACGGCGCTGTTCGGCGTCCGCGAGCTGTTCGACCCGGCCGCCGTCGTCGAACTGGTCTGCGTCGCCGTCGCCCCCGCCGCGTCAGCCGCCGAACCGGGCGGCGGCGAGCACCAGTGACGTGTTCGCGGTGATGCCGCCGACGAGTGCGAAGATGATGAGCCGGGTCTGACCGGTGATCGCGGTGTTGACCTCGCCGCGGAACGTCGCGAGGAGCCGGTGCTCGCTCGCTTCGATGCGGTGGAGCATGGCCTCGTGACGGGCGTCCCAGCGCTGCTCCGAAGCCTCGAACCGGGCGTCCCAGTACTTCTCCGACGCCCCGAACCGGCCATCCCAGCGCTCCTCTGACGCCCCGAACCGGTCGTCCCAGCGCTTCTCTGACGCCCCGAACCGGTCGTCCCAGCGCTTCTCCCACGCGTCGAGGCGGGCGTCCAAGCGGTCCCCGAGGGCGGCCAGGTCCGTCTTCGTCGCGACGTCGGCCCAGTCGACCGGTGGCAGGGAGCTCATCAGGGTCGTCGCGTCGTCCTCGGAGAGAACGTCCTCGAGGTGGCGGCGGAGCTGCTGGCGTGCGATCTCATCCACGGCCATCGTCCTCTCCTCGCCTTCGCCGGTCAACAGCGTTCGCGAGGGTACGGCCCACGCCGTGGGGTCGCGACGGTCGGCGGGCCCACGATGTGGACAGTCGCCGGCGGGCTCAGCGGTAGAGTTCGCGGGCGATGATCGTGCGCTGGATCTCCGAGGTGCCCTCGTAGATCCGCGGGGCCCGGACCTCGCGGTAGAGATGCTCGAGCAGGTGCCCGCGTTCCAGCGCGGCGGCCCCGTGGATCTGCACGGAGGCATCGACGACGAACTGCGCGACCTCGGTCGCGTAGAGCTTCGCCATCGCCGCCCGCTTGGCCGGGCGCTCCTCGTCGGCGTCGTAGGCGGAGGCGGCGGCGTACACGAGCAGCCGCGCGGCCTCGGTCCGTGTCGCCATCTCGGCGAGCTGGTGGGAGACCGCCTGAAACTCGCGCAGCGGAGCCCCGAACGCCTCCCTCGTGCCGGAGTGGGCCACCGCGGCGTCGAGCGCCGCCTGCGCCATGCCCACGGCGAACGCGCCGACGCTCGGGCGGAACAGGTCCAGCGTCCGCATCGCGACCCGGAACCCGGCGTCGACGTCGCCGAGCACCTGGTCGGGGCCGACGGACACGCCCGCGAAGCGCAGGCGCCCGATCGCGTGCGGCGCGAGCAGCTCCAGCGGCTCGCCGGTCAGCCCGTCGCTGTCGCCCGGGACGACGAACGCCGTGACCCCCCTGGCGCCGGCGCCGGGCGTCGTGCGGGCGAAGACGGTGTAGACGTCGGCGTCGGGCGCGTTGGAGATCCAGGTCTTCTCGCCGGTCAGGACCCAGCCGTCGCCCTCTGGCTCTGCGGCCAGGGCCAGCGCGGCGGCGTCGCTGCCGGCGCCGGGTTCGGTGAGCGCGAAGGACGCGACCGCCTCGCCGCGGGCGACGGCGGGCAGCCACCGCTCGATCTGGGCCTTGGAGCCGGACTGCAGGATCGGGTAGGACCCGAGGCCCTGGAGCGCGAGGGCGGTCTCGGCCTCGGTGCACTCGCGCGCGAGCGCCTCGCGCAGAAGGCAAAGGTCCATCGCCGAGACGTGCTCGGGCTGCGTCCCGCCGGCCGAGCGGGGGAACAGCCGCGGGAGCAGTCCGTGCTCGCCGAGCGCGCGCACCAGCGGCCGGTCGACGCGGCCGGGCGGCGCCGCGGCGGCCAGGGGCGCGAGCGCCTCGCGGGCCAGCGTGCGGGTGGACGCGAGCAGGGCCTGCTGCGCTTCGCTCAGCGAGAACACGAATCTCCTGCGGGACGGCCGGGGCTGTGCGTAAATGCGTCACGATGCTAGCCCGAAGCGCCCAGGTCCGAGGAGCGACGCATGACGGATTCGCCGTACTGGAACCCGCGGCACGAGACGATGCCGCGAGACCGGCTGGAGGCGCTGCAGCTGCGCAAGCTGCGCGGCCTCGTCGGCTGGGCGACGCAGCGGGTGCCCTGGCACGCCGAGCGGCTGCGGGCCGCCGGCGTGACCCCGGACACGCTGCGGTCGTTGGACGACCTGCGCCGCATCCCGTTCATGACGCGCGACGAATGGATGGCCGGCCAGGACGAGAACCCGCCGTTCGGCCACGTCCTCGCCGCCCCCGCCGACGTCGCCATCCGGTACCACACCACCTCCGGCACCACGGGCCGCACCCCCCTGCGGGTCCTCGACAGCATGAAGGACTGGGAGTTCATCGCCGAGGCGTGGTGCTACGGCTTCTGGGGCTTCGGGGTGCGGCCGCGCGACATCGTCTTTTTCGCGTTCAGCTACGGCACCTTCGTCGGCTTCTGGGGCGCGCACTACGCCTGCGAGAAGATCGGCTGCCTGGTGCTGCCCGGGGGCAACATGACGACGGAGCAGCGCGTCGCCATGATCCTCGACATGGGGGCGACGGTCGTCTGCTCGACACCCACCTACGCCCTGCGCATGGCGCAGGAGGCGCGGACGATGGGCGTCGACCTGGTGAGCGGTCCGGTGAAACGGCTGATCCTGTCCGGTGAGCCGGCCGGGTCGATCCCCGCGACCAAGGCCCTCATCGAGCGGCAGTGGGGCGCGAAGGCCGGCGACACCGCGGGGATGACCGAGCTCGGGACGATCATGATGTTCGAGTCCGAGAACCAGCCCGGCGGCACCCACATCATCGAGGACCACTACATCGAGGAGGTCGTCGACCCGGCCACCGACCAGCCGGTCGGGTACGGCGAGATGGGCGAGCGCGTCGTCACGTCCTTCGGGCGCGGCTTCATCCCGGTGCTCCGCTACCGCACCCGCGACCTGGTCGTGAAGGTGCCGGCGAGCACGTCGGACTGCGGACGGACCTGGGATCTCTACGAAGGCGGCATCCGCGGGCGCGTCGACGACATGAAGCTCGTCCGCGGAACGAACGTCTACCCCCGCGCGATCGAAGGGATCATGCGCGAGTACCCGGAGGTCGAGGAGTTCCAGGTCCACCTCTACACCGCCGAGGACATCCGCGACGAGATCGAGGTCCTTGTCGAGCTCTCCGACGGCGCCGACGTCGAGGCCATGACGCGCGCCATGGCCAAGAAGCTCGCCGACGCCCACGAGGGCCTGCGGATCGACGTCCGCACCGTCACCCACCAGACGCTGCCGCGGTTCGAGCTGAAAGCGAAACGGCTGGTGGACGACCGGACGCTGATCGGCGGCCAGGGCGAGAAGAGGACGCAGGCATGACCCGCACCAACGCCTTCGGCGACGAGCTGACCGGCCCGCAGGAGCAGCTCGCGGCCGCCTACGACCTCCTCGAGCGGGTCCTGCGCGACCATTCCGACGAGCTCGCGCCCTTCGAGCAGCGCAACGCCCTCAAGGCGCTGGCGGCCCTGTGGCACGTGATGGACGGCCTGGACCTCGACCCGCCCCAGGTCTACGACCTCGGCGCGTGACGGAGCCAGACGGCATCCTGCGTCAGCATCCGACCGCGGCGTTGAGCGCCCGACAGATCTGTTGCATGCGCTGCAGCGCCAGCGTCGTGACATGCCCGACGAGCATTGCCTTCCACGCTCGCCGACGTTGTCAACGGCTGACGGCGCAGCGCGCGGGCATCCCGTCGTCCTCGTCGAGCACCACCTCGGTCGGCAATCCCCGGATGTGACGGGTGATCGTCGCGACCGTGACTCGCTTGAGCACCGGGATCGCCGCATCGCGCGTCAGCACGACGACCGCGCCAAGATCGCCCCACTCGTCAACGTCGTACTCCCCGCCCTGCGGCATGCGGGTGTAGGCATCGATGATGCGCCGGTCGATCTCGGCTCCCGGTCGGACTCCCATGTATGACTCGATCGCGGCCCGGATTCTGCGCCTGCCGCGGCGATTGTGGGACCCTGCAACGGGGAACGCGTCGTGCCGACATGACCCCGCCGGCGAGGAGGCACCCATGGACGCTGTGACGCTGCTGACGAACGACCACGACAAGGTCCGCCGGCTGTTCCGCGACTTCGAGACCGCCGAGGAGGCAGAGGACAGCGCGCGCCAGGAGACCATCGCCGAGCAGATCCTCCACGAGCTGGAGGTGCACACGTCGATCGAGGAGGAGATCCTCTACCCGGCGGCGGGGGAGCTGAGCGAGGAGACCCGCAAGCTCATGCTCGAGGGGGTGGAGGAGCACCACGTCGTCGACACGCTGATGTCTGAGATCTCCGACCTGGGTCCCGACGACGAGGCGTTCGCCGCGAAGATGACGGTGCTGATCGAGAACGTTGAGCACCATGCGGAGGAGGAGGAGTCCGAGCTCTTCCCGAAGCTCCGCGAGGAGCTCGGTGACGCCGCGCTGAAAAGGCTCGGCACGGAGCTGGCAGCGGCGAAGGAGCGCCACGAGGCGGGCGCCGCCACCGACGGCCGCAGCCGGGACGAGCTGTACTCCCTCGCCCAGGAGCGTGACCTCCCCGGGCGGTCGTCGATGACGAAGGAAGAGCTCGCCGAGGCGCTCGAAGACCAGTAGCCGTCCAGTTCACAGAGGAGACACCGCATGGCCGAGGAGACCGCCGCACCGCCCGACGCGATCAACCTGCTCGAGCGGGATCACCGCCTGGTCGACCGCATGTTCGCGGAGTACGAAGACACCGAGGGCACGGACGCCGGCAGGCGCACGATGCTGGTCGGCCGGATGATCGAGGAGCTGTCAGCCCACGCCGACATCGAGGAGCGGATCCTCTATCCGCTCATGCGGGACGTGCTGCCCGACGGCGACGAGCAGGTGAGCCACGCCATCGAGGAGCACGACGAGGCCAAGCAGACCATGGCGCGGCTGGAGGACATGACGCCGTCCGACGACGAGTTCGACGGGGCGGTGCGCACGCTGATCGAGGCGGTGCGCCACCACGTCGAGGAGGAGGAGTCCGAGCTCTTCACCCGGCTGCGGGAGTCGGTCGACGCCCAGAAGCTCGCCGAGCTGGCTGCCGAGCTCGAGGCGGCGCGGGCGACGGCGCCGCTCTCGCCGACCGAGGAGGGCGTCGACGGCACCACGCCGCTCCAGCAGGCGCAGGAGCGCCAGTCGGAGTGAGACGCCCGGCGGGAGTACTCAGGAGCTGCCGTTGATCAGGCGCTCGACGTAGCCGAGCGCCGGCTTCTCGAGACGGTCGACGACCTCGCCGAACAGCTCGGCGGCCCGGGTGCCCCGCCAGTCCCCGGGCAGCAGCTCCAGAGGAAGGCCGGGATCCAGGTAGGGCATCTTCCGCCACCGGTGGAGCACGGTCGTGAAGTCGATGAAGGCGAGGCGCTCCCGGTCGGCGGTCCCCGAGCGGCGCCAGCGGCCCAGGAGCGGCGTCACCGTCTCGACGAACTCGGCGTAGAGCCCGCCGACGCGGTCAAGGTCCCAGCACCGGTCCACCAGGGCGCGCAGCTCGTCGAACTCGCGGTAGTGGGCTTCGAAGAGGTCGACGTACTGCTCCAGCTGCAGCCGCCGAACCGCCTCCGCCCCTCGTTCCAGGACCCGCCGCGGCGCGAGCCAGACGCCGCCACCGAGGTTGCCGAACCCGAGCCAGGTGAGCTGGGAGCGCAGCTGGTGGCGCTTCCCACGCTGGTCCTCTGGGACAGAGAACACGGCCAGCGCCCAGCCGTCCGCGATGACCGCCGGCTGGGTGCCCGCGAAGATGCGCTGGTCGCCCTCCTCGAGGATCGCCTCCGCCTGCGGGCTCAACTCGTACCCGCTCTGATCCGCCAGCCGCCGGCGGACCAGCATCCCCTTGCGACTCATGCGGGACACCGACGAGCGCACGGTCTGCTGATCGACGCCGAGGTCGTCCATCAGCGTGATGAGGTCGGCGATGGCGATCCAGCCGCCGAGCGGGCGGACGAAGCCGCCGTAGATGTCGAAGATCAGCGACTTTGATCGCGGTGGCCGCATGCTGGCTCCAACCGTTGCCCCCGACCGCCGCCCAGGCGGCTCGCGTCACCGTACAACCGCGCCGGGGCGGGCACCCCCAGGCACGGACGCACGCCGCCGTGCCGCCAGGATCCTCCGCGGCCCGTTGCGAGGGTTGATATCACCGAATAGTGTCGGCCGTCAACAGATCCGGATGGCCGCCGCAGAAGGAGCGACGATGGGTCAGGCGACACCACTGCGGACGCTCTGCGTCGGCCTTGGACCCATCGGCACCGCCGCCGCGACCCACTGCGCCGACGACCCGCGCCTGGAGCTGGTCGGCGCCGTCGACCCGGTGCGGAACGGCGAGACCGTCGGGGGCATGCACGTCGTCGCGGACGTCGGCGACCTCGGGGAGCGCGAGGCCGACGTCGCGCTCGTGGCCGTCGGCTCCTCCCTCGACGGGATGGGACCGCTGCTCCGGCAACTCGTGGAACTGGGCGTGGACGTCGTCTCCACGTGCGAAGAGCTGACGTACCCGTGGGCGCGCCATCCCCGCCTGGCAACCGAGCTCGACCGGGCGGCACGATCGGCGGGGACGACGATCCTCGGGTGCGGGGTCAACCCGGGGTTCGTCATGGACGTCCTGCCGGCGCTCCTCGCGGGCGCCACGATCGCGCCGGCCGGGATCGACGTCACCCGCACGGTGGACCTGGCGCACAGACGCCCCCAGCTCCGGGCGAAAATGGGGGTCGGCCTGCCGCCGGAGCAGTGGCTCGCCTCGCCGGACGGCGAGACCTACGGCCACTTCGGCCTGGTGGAGTCGGCATACCTCTGCGCTCACGGAGCCGGATGGACGGTGGAGGATGTCGCCTTCGACCGCCGTCCGCTGATCGCGGACGGCGTCATCGACGGGGTGCGGGAGGTGGCCGAACTGCGAGCGGCCGGAGGGCGGCGGGTCCGTCTGGAGCTGACCTTCCGGATGGGCGTGGGAGACCGCGACGAGGTCGTCATCGACGGAACGCCGCCGCTGCGGGTCCGCGTCGAGGGCATCCAGGGAGACCAGGCGACCGTCGCCCGGATGCTCAGCGGCGCCCGCACGATCGGTGCGATGCCGCCCGGCCTGCGCCTGCCGCTCGAGGCGCCCGTCGGCGTCGTGTCGCGGTGACGCCCGCGGCACCCACGCCGGCCGACCCAGCCGCCAGCCCCGACTGGGCCCGGGTCCGGCGGCGGTACCCGGCCGCCCTGCGCAAGACCTACCTCGACACCGCCCACCGCGGCATCCCGGCCCCCGCGACCGTGGAGGCCGTCCGGCGGTTCTGCGACGTCGTGCGGACGAGCCCCGCGCAGACCGCCACCGGCGACACGGTGGAGCTCATGGATTCCTGCACCCGCGCGCGCGCGGCCGTCGCCGGCCTGATCAACGCGTCGTCCGACGAGATCGCGCTCGTCGAGAGCACCCAGCAGGGCCTCGCCGTCGCCGCCGATCTCCTGGGACTCGGGCCTGGCGACACCGTCGTCACCGACGACCTCGAGTTCGCCGGCTCGGTCCTGCCCTTCCGCGGCCGCGGGACGCGCGGGGTGGCGATCAGGCTCGTCCTCAACCGTCACGGCGCGCTCGACGTCGCCGACTTCGCCGACGCGATCGACGCCTCAACCCGGGCGGTCGTCGTGAGCTCGGTGCAGGAGGTCAACGGCTACCGGCTGGACCTCGCGGCGCTCGGGAACGTGTGCCGCGACCGCGGCGTGCGGCTGGTGGTGGACGGGATCCAGCACGTCGGGCCGGTGCCGTTCGACGTGCGTCGCACACCGGTGGACTTCCTGGCGGTCGGCGCGCACAAATGGCTCTGCTCGCCCTTCGGCCTGGGGTTCCTCTACGTGCGGGCTGGTCTGCTCGACGAACTCGAGCCACGCTCCCGCGGGCACACGAGCATCGCGGAGCCGGCCGGGGGGTGGGACGCCTACGTCTCCGACCCGCGCCGAAGTCCGGTCGAGGAGCTCTGCTTCGCCGGTGGAGCGCGGAAGTTCGAGGTGGCGGGCACGCCCAACTTCGCAGGCGCCCTCGCCCTAGCCGCCGCCGTCGGCGTGCTGGCCGATCTCGGGCCGGCCGCCGTCGCAGAGCGGGTGTCCGCTCTCAGCGGCCTGCTCGCCGACGGGCTGACCGACGTCGGGATGACGCTCGCCGCGCCGCACGACACCGCCCGTTCTTCGGGCATCGTGACCTTCCGCAGCTCCCGCACGGCCGACGACGACCGCGCCCTGCTCGGCGCGCTCGTCGCCGCCGGCGTCAGCGTCGGGATCCGCTACAGCTCCGGCGTCGGGGGGATCCGGACCGCGACCCACCTGTACAACGACGAGTCCGACGTCGACCGGCTGCTCGACGTCGTGCGCCGCCGGCGACGGCGGCGGCCGGCCACGGGCCCCCACCCCCCTGCCACGAGCCCCCACCCCCCACCGTTCGAAGGGTAGGCGACATTGGCGACGCCTACCCTTCGAACCCTGCCTCCGACTTGGCCACCGACCGGCTACAGGCGCTCGAGGATGTGCAGCCCGCCGCCGCGGCGGTCGGTGAGGTAGACGATGCCGTCCGGCCCCAGCGTGACGTCGTCCACCTGGGGGACCCCGCCAGGCTGGGGCGGGTCGGGGACGAAGGCGGCGACCTCGACCGGGCGCGCGGGGTCGCGGAGGTCGTAGACGCGCAGGCCGGCGTTGAAGTAGGTGAGGTACACCTCGTCCGCGCCGAACCCGGTTCCGGGGCGGAACTCGCCGAGGTTGTGGGGCCCGAAGCGGCCGCCGCGGTCGCAGAAGTCGCCCTCGGGGACCGGCAAGGTGGACAACAGCGCCGGGCTGTACGGGTCGGAGACGTCGAAGACCCTGACCTGCTTGGGGATGTCACGGCAGTCCGGCAGGATGGCCTCGTCGGTGACCACGAGGAGGTCGCGGCCGGGGAGCGGCAGCGCGGTGTGGGTCGCCCCGCTCTCGGCGGGTCCCCAGTTGAGGTTGGCCACCAGTTGCGGCCGGCTGACGTCCGCGGCGTCGAGGATGACCAGGCCGGCGTCCCACCAGCCGCAGAAGACGAGGTCGCCCTCGACGAGGGCGTGGTGCAGGGCGTACCGCCGGCCGTCGGGGAAGCGCGGCCGCTCGCCGCCGCCCTCGCACATGCCCGGGTACCACCAGCGCCCGGCCTCGGTCGGCCGGGTGGGATCGGACAAGTCGACGATGTGGAGGAACTGGTCGGTGTGGCCGTCGTCGCTCGCGGTCACGTAGGCGTGGCGCCCGCCGGTCCAGGTCATCCGGTGGACGCCCACGCCCTCCGTGGCGTAGAAGCCGATCCGCCGCGGCTCGGCGGGCGTCGAGACGTCGTACACGGCCATGCCGCCCGTCCACTCCGGGGCCCCGCCGACCGGCCGGACGAACGGCGGTTCGCCCCAGTCGAGCTCCCGCTCCCCGCTCGTGAGCAAGGTGTCCCCGACGACGACAACCTTCGCGGTCCGGGTTCCCGGCGGGCGCGGCAGCTGGCGGACCAGCCGGGGGTGGGCGGGGTCGCGGACGTCGACGATCGACGTGCCGGCGTCGCTGAACCCCGTGTGGCCGACGTAGACGTGCCCGTCGCCGAGCGCGACCCCCATCGTGTCGCCCCGCCCGTCCAGCGGCGTGGACCCGACCAGCCGCAGCCCTCGCTCCTCCATCGCCCGCCTCTCCGCGACCTCAGGTCGCCTCCGCGAGGCGGCCGAGGCAGCGTGCGACCATGCCCCTCGCGGCCTCGAGCTTCCACGCGTTGCCGGGCAGGGGATGGCCCTCCTCCACGCAGGCGCGCGCCGCGCGCTCGGCGAGCTGGCCCGTCAACCGCCGGCCGCGGAGCAGGTCCTCGGCCGGCCGGGCGCGGTAGGGCGTCGGCGCCATCGCTCCCAGGACGATCCGGCAGTCGCGCACGACGCCGTCCGCGAGGTCTGCGGACACGCACACCGAGGCGACGGCGAAGTCGCCCTCCCACAGCCGCAGCTTCTCGAGCACGGTCGCGCGCCGTCGGGCCGCCGCGGCCACGACGACCTCCTCGACGAGTTCGCCGCGTCCCAGGACGGTCTCGCCGGGCCCGGAGAAGAACTCCTCCATGGGGACCGTGCGGGTACCGCCGGGCCCGCGCACGGCGAGGCTGGCGTCGAGCGCCGTGAACGTGGTCGCGAGGTCCGACGGCGTCACCGCCTGGCACCGGTGCGCGCCGATGGCGGCATGGTAGAAGCGGTGGTCACCGGTGACGGCGTAACACGGGCACGTCACGCCGCCGCGCTTGTAGCAGTCGAAGCCGCTCCGGTAGAACCAGCACCGCTTCTGCTGGCAGAGGTTGCCGCCGACCGTCGCCATCTCGCGGATCTGCTGCGAGGCGATCGACCCGATCGTGTCGAGCAGCGCCTCGTCGCCGGCCAGCTCCGGCCGCCGCGCGAGGTCCGCCAGCGTGACCGCCCCGCCGATGCACAGGTCGCCTCCGGCGCTCTCGGCGACCGCGTTCATCCCGACGACCGAGGTGAGGTCGACGAGGACCCGTCCGTCGGCGACGCCCTGCCGCCGGGCGGGGAGCAGGTCCGTCCCGCCGCCGAGCGGCCGCGCCGAGCGATCGGCGGCGAGGGCGGTCGCGGCCTCGGCGGCGTCGGTGGGCCGGCGCAGCTCGGCG
>JACCXR010000437.1 GCA_013696915.1 Euzebyaceae bacterium | reverse complement strand
CGCTGCTGGTGAGCGGGACGAACTCGCTCGCGGTCGAGATCCACCAGAACACCCGGTCGAGCAACGACATCAGCTTCGACCTGCGACTGACGGCGGCCGTCGCCGACGCGCAAGCGTAGTCCGTAGCTTCCGGCGCCGCCGTGTCGGCATGCAGCTTGTCTTGGGAAGGGTCCACGTGGTGGGCGGCGGCAGTCCCACAGCCGGAACCCGCCGCTTCGTGGTGATCGACGGCTACCGTGCGGACGGCTGGCAGTACGGGCCGGCCGCCGGCGGCGTGGCCGCCGACCTGGTGGCACCGCTCCTGGTGGTCCATCGCGACGGCGTCACACCCGTGACCGCACCGCTGGTCAGCACGTGCGGCGCGCCGGAGGTCGAGCTGCTGCTCGTCGGACCCGTATACGAGGCAGCCGCGCAGGGTCTGACCAGCCGGGACGGAGAAGGATGCGGCTGATCGGCCCCGAGGAACGGTGGCGCGCGTCGGGGGACGTCCCCCGACGGTCCAAGGGCCGGGCCGGACCGGGCCCGCTGAGCCGCGCGGCCTCGCGCCGACGATTTCAGATCGCGTCGAGGAACTCGCGCACGTAGCGGTCGAACATCGGCAGCGTGAACGCCACCCGCCCGTACGCCGGGCTGTAGAGGATCCCGGCACTGATCAGCCGCTGCCGCGCCGAGCCGACCTGACTCGTGTCAACACCGAGCGCGCGGGCGACGGCGCCCGAGGGTTGCTCCCCCGGCCCCAGATCGGCGAGCGCGCGGACGTAGCGTCGTTCTCGTTCGCTCAGCCGCTCGAGCCGGGCGCTCACGAGCGAATCGGCCAGCTCGCGCTCACCACGCTCGACGCCGACGCGAACGTCGTGTTCTCGGATCGGCGTGTCGACGGCGGCATCCCACGCCGCAGCGGCGAAGTGCTGCAGGTAGAAGGGGTAGCCGGCGGAAGCATCCAGCACACGCCGGACGGCCGCGGGCTCCCACTCGACCCCGCCGGCGTCGTGGGCCGGCTCGACCACCGCGCGCCGGGCGGCCCGGTCGTCCAGCGGTCCGAGTTGCCACACCACGAACATCCGCTCGGCGAACGACTCGACGGATGCCGCCTGGGCGTGGACGCCCGGAAGCCCGGCAGCGACCGCGACGAGCGGAAGCCCTTCCCCAGAGGACCGCTGCAACGCCACCAGCAGCGCCGACATCTCGGCATCCGGCAGCTCCTGGAGCTCGTCCGCGGTCAGGACGAAGGGCTGCTGGTTGGCCACGGCCACCTGGGCGACGGCGCGGAAGAGCTCGAGCAAGTCGACCGCCAGGTCACCCGAGTCGCCCACGCCTGAACGCGGCGTCGCGGACACCTTGACGCCACCTACCGTGACCGCCACCGACGCCACCACCCCGAGTGCCCGCTGCACCTGTCCGCGCGCGCCGCGGACACGCCGCAGCTCGAGTTCGAGGTCCCGCAACAGCGCTCGGAGGAACCCGCCTTCCCTGCGCGCCTGAGCGTGTACGCCGATCGCGCCTCCGCGCTGCGCACGGTCACGGGCGGCCAACAGAAGCACGGTCTTGCCCACGCCGCGGACGCCGACCGCGAGCCGCGGCCGGTCCGCATAGCCGAGCCGGGCGCGCTTGATGAGACGATCCAGTTCGGCCAGTTCGCGATCGCGACCAGCGAGCAGCGGCGGGCGGACGCCGGCGCCGGGCGCGTATGGATTCGCCGCTGGGTCGAGCACGCATGTCACCGCCTTTCCAACCTGTCCAAAGTTTACCAGCCAATGGAAAACCCTGGACAGGTTGGTCAGCTACCCGTACTAGGGTCGTAGCGGATGGCCATTGAAGCTAGAAGTCAGGGAGCGACCTCATACCGCCCAGTTACCGCCGCGTGGATTGGTGGCCACCCCGTGATCGCCGGCGAATTGCTGTGCCTGGCCTGCGATGGCGCATCGAGGCCGGCTTGAACTGAGTTGAGTTGAGACGCGCACGTCTGGTTGGGTGAGCGGCTGCGGAGAATGCACCCGGCAACAAGGGCCACGAGTTCATGTCCGACTTGTACCTTGCGCTTGCCGGACGCAACCGGGCGCCAATCTCGCCCTCCGCCCGTCTGCGAGGCTGCACGGCGCACTCCCGACCGGAGACCTGCCATGACGCTCCTGAGCGCTGCAACCGCCTTCGCCGCGGCCACCGCGCTGCTGGCCGCCGCGTGGGTCCTCCCCGCGGCCGCGCAGCCCGCGCCCGGCGACCCGGCGCCGACCGGGCGGGTCGCGTCCGGCGACAAACCTTCCGAGGTCGCGGTCGCCGTGTCGGCGGAGGACTTCCCCGACGGCGGCGCGCAGTGGGCCGTCCTGGCCCGCGACGACGAGTTCGCCGACGCACTGACCGGCGCAGGCGTCGCCGCCGGCCGGGGGCCGGTGCTGTTCACCCGGTCCACGGCCCTGCCGGCCGCGACCCGCACCGAGCTCGAACGGGTCCTGCCGCAGGGCCGGACGGTCTATCTCATGGGCGGCGAGGTCGCCATCGCCCCGGAGGTCGCCGAGGCGCTCGGCGACCGGTGGACCGTCCGGCGCGTCAGCGGGGCCAACCGGATCCTGACCGCCCTGGCGGCGGCGCGGCTGGTCGACGACCGCGACCGCGGCGGCGCGGCGGCGGAGGTCTGGGTCGCCGCCGGGTTCCGCTGGCCGGACG